>JAZRFY010000004.1:0-104374 GCA_045643885.1 Eubacteriales bacterium
CTACTCGCTTTGCTCGTTCGAGTCCTCACACCGCATAGTCGATGCGATAAAAAAAGCAGGACATCCTTTTGGATGTCCTGCTTTTTTATGGAGCGGATTACGGGGCTCGAACCCGCCACCTTCGCCTTGGCAAGGCGACGCTCTACCAAATGAGCTAAATCCGCATTTTCTGGTGCCTCCGGTCGGAATCGAACCAACGACACGGGGATTTTCAGTCCCCTGCTCTACCAACTGAGCTACAGAGGCATACCGCCTCTCCTTTGAGAGACTGCTTTTTTGAACCTTCTTCACTATTGCAAAGATTGTTCTGGCGACCCGAAGGGGACTCGAACCCCTGACCTCTAGCGTGACAGGCTAGCGTTCTAACCAACTGAACTACCGGGCCTCATTTGGAATGACTGGGGTATCCCCCACTCATATTCCTACACCGGGGATTTTTCCCCGATTATAAAAAATGGTGGAAACAATAGGGCTCGAACCTATGACCCTCTGCTTGTAAGGCAGATGCTCTCCCAACTGAGCTATGCTTCCATTCAGCCGTCAATATCTCAACGACGGTGTTTATTATAACACAACAAAATTTCATTGTCAAGCATTTTTTTCATTTTTTTGAAAAATTTTTTTATATGATTTCAAGCCCGACAAAAAATGTCGGGCTTGTTGCTTAATATGGGTATTTTTCAACGATAGGTCCCTGCTCCGTTGGAAATTTGGATATTATCTGAGCCATTGAGTAAGCATACTTTTCATAAAACTTATCACTCTGCTTCTCATCAACATCCAAAACCACCATCGAGCTTACAAACATAACGCATGGAAACACAAATCTTTCGCAAAGTGGAAACTCATCGGAAATACTGAGAAAATAATGTGAAAATTCGGGTTGCTCATCATACCCCATCTTCTCTCTATACATCTTATCCAGCGTTGCAAGATCAGAGCAAACAGCTGCAAGCGCATAATTGAATTTATCCTCGATCTTGAACATGATTTCAAGCTTAAGATCATCCTCACTAAGTCTTTCCACACTTGAAATTACCGTTTCACTGAAATCCGTTGCACTTTCCTTCAAGCCGATATCAGTTTCGGATATGGGCTCAACGGTCTTTGTCTTTTTAAGGCTCTCGTTAACGTCTTGATTTTCCGTCACCGTTTTACTCTTTACGTTTTTTGAGTAAAAATTGGTGATGTAGACATCTCTGACGTACATGTATACCGCGTCGATAATTTTTTTACAATCAAATATAGGCATAATAAATTACATCTTGCAGCAAAGAACCATAAACTCGTTGGGATATACGACCTTTGCGCCGTAGAGATGAAGTCCCTTAACGGCATCAGCAAATCTCTTTTCGGGACGATAAGCCTCAACCTCGGAAATCTGCTCAGCAAATGCAACGGCTCTCTTGGTACGAATAAAGCACTGGTGGTAATTTTCTCCTGTAACAGCAATGTTATTGGATACGTACACCTTACAGCCTGCAATCTTGCCGATCAAGCCTGTTTCAATGCAGTCGGTGTTGTCAGTGCCAAGGTCGATCTTTGCCTTTACGATAAGAGCAGCAACGTCGGGAGATACCTCGATTACGATATCATCAATGTTTACGGAATTCAACTTCATAAGAGTTGTCTTTGCATCGATGAGGTAATCAATAATGTTTTCAGTAGTCACCTCTTCACCTTCGATAATATGATCAGCTTCTTCATACAATGAGTAAATATATGCATCTGCTTCATTCGCAAGAGCTGCAGCTGCTTTTCTCATCGCCTCGTCCATGATCTTGGGATTTGACTGTGCCTTATCGATATCATCGATCTGGAAGTTAAAATACTTTGCTCTATTGATTTCGAGATTGGACACATAATCAGAAAGTGTTTCGGGAGCGCTCATGTCAGTATTCTTTGTGTAGTCGGACACCAAAACGTTACCAACGCCGCAAATTTTTACTGTAGAGCCAAGATTATTGATCTCGCCCTCAAATTCACGGTTGCAGTTCATAACACCCACGTACTGCTCATCAAGCTGCTTCAAGAGATTTTCACTCCATACTGTTGAAATAAAATTGTTAATTGCCATATTGTTTTTTCCTTTCTTAAATAAAATATTTTTAATTAATTCCAATGACGCATTGATTCTACAATGTCGTCATAATGCTTTTTAACCTGTGCAGGAGTCATTTTTCGAACCTCTGAGGGAGAATAATATCTCTCGCCTTCTCCCGACTGAACGGACCCTGCACTCATTTGTCGGTTTCGTTCGTTTACCTTGCCGATTCTTGCCCTTTCAAGCTCGGCCTTTCTCATGAAAAGTGAGTATTCGGCAGAAAGGGACGCGCCCTTTTTGACCTTATCCCACACCTCATCAGGAATCTCATCGAGTGAGCTTTCGGGAAAATAGTCAAAAAACTGAGAAAGCTCTGAATTGATTCTTGCATTTGCCTTTTCAAGATTGTCGCGTTCACTAAGCTGATTTCTTAATGACTCAACCTCTTTTTTAAGGCTTTGAAGCTCGGTTTCTCCTTGTGGCTCGGTGAAATCAATAGCCACTTCGGGCAAGGTAGCATCCACCTCCCATGCTTCTTGTGTTGGAACAGCTTCTTTGGCTGTGAAGTCCGTTTCATTCATTATTGCTTTCCTCCCCTAAAAGATTTGCATCCTCAATGTACTCATTTGGAATGCGCTTTAAATACTCATCAACACTGATTTTTCCGTTTTCAAGAAGCTTGTCAAGGATAGCAACCGTAATTGCCGAGCTATAGGCGCTTGAATCCACAACCTCAAGTGACGCCTTGAAATCGAAGCTATCTCCATTTGCAATAATCAAAGGCTCTGAGTGATATGATCCGTCTTTTTCAAGCATGGGAACAAGTCTGTCACAAGCATAATATGCAAGAGTCATATCAGACCATATACTTGCAAGATCCTCTATGCACTGATAAAGTGCCGCCCTTACAAGCTTTAAGGGAACCTTGGCGGATTCTTGAATTGCAAGAATAGCACTTGTGTTTTGAGGAGTTACGTTGCCAAGTGCTGTCTCGGTCGCGTTGCTAAGCTCCTTTGTTGTGCTTATCACATTGGACAAGAATTCAAGATACTTATCCTGGAGCTTGCCCACACCAAGAACAGTAACAGCATCTGAAACGTTAGTACCTGCATGCACCGCAATGGCTTCACCGACCTCGTTGCTCCACTCGGGAATCTTGGACTTATCATAGATTACCTTTGAAAATGCAGTGTCACTCATATGCTTCATTACCATAGCATATGCTCGGTTGATGTATTTCTGGTTTGGCACCATGCCCGAAACTACACTTGTTCCGTGGAAGCAATTCTTTGTGGGAAACCAATTGAAATATGCAACAGGATACATTTTGCAAGGAGTTTTAACCCTTGCAATCACGCAATCCCTTGTGCTCTTTTCAAAGCACACCTTGCCATCCTCTCTCCAGAACTTGATAAGATAGGTTGCCTTCTCCTCGTCCTCACCGCTAAGCTCATATGATGAATAATCTCCGAATCTATCCCTTTCATCTGTCTTGTCAGGAACTATCTTCATAATGCTCTTTTCCGGGACTCCATTCTTTCTCGCCTCGCTTTTAAGAGAGAAAACACTTGCTCTGCCCGAAAGTATAATATACTCCTGCGATTGGATATCTCTCTTGTTGACATCGGAAACGAAAAGGTTTACGTTGTCGATGACCTCGGTAACGATATCTCCTTCATAGCTGCCGTCGCCGTTGGCATCTGCCTTCCAATAGGAATAGAGAACTCCGTCACCCGTAATAGCGGCATTGTTCACAAGATCATAGATTTTGGAATCCATCTTGCCCCTCTCCCATCTATAACTCGCATTGGCATTGAGGATAGATGCAAGTCTTTGGGAATGCATTGCCCCCTCCTCATTTGTATAAGGAAGTGATTCATCAACGTAACGAATCAAAACCCTTTCAGGAGTTACAGAGCAGGTAAGATAGTCAACCACTCGTCTTACAACGTTGAAAACAGGACGGGGCAAATTGCCCGATTGAATCATATACCACTGATCACCGCGGTAAAATCTTTCGTTTTCCCTGACCGTGTGATAAAGTCCAATCTTTCTTTTGTAGTCCTTGCCTGCCTCGTACTGAAGCCAGGTCTTACTTAATGAATTGTTCATGTCTTTCCTTTCTGTTGATTTATTTCACGAATGAATCACTCAAGAAATCTACTGATACTTGAGTGCTGTGGCGTTTTGAATGAAAACGGCAGCTTTTCCTTTTGGGATTTTGGCAAGGAGAATCTACTCATTACTGCATATCTTAACGCCTCGGGCAGATGCGTTATAGAATGTGGCTCATTGGCTGCATCCTCAATGCGATTTTTATCGCATAAAAGTGATTGCATTGAATGGATCAACTCCTCGCACCGACTTGCAATATAGAGATTGGGCTTCCCCTCTCTGCAGGAAAGGTATTCCTTCAAGGCTCTCCAACCGGGAATTCGTCTGTCATCTGCGGCAATCATTGCGGGCATGCCGTAAACTGATTGCATTATCTCATACCCACTTTTACCACTGTCTTGGCGACGGTTCCATAGGTCGGGAGAGGCCACTGCGTACTCGACCTTCCTTCCCTTGATGAAGTCAACAATCTCAAATGCCGCCTCACCAAGCGTCAAATTTGGTTCACAAAGCTCGTCCTCGATATAGAGATTTCCGTCTTCATCCTTTGAAACCAACAATACCGCAAGCATGTCAAATCCGTAATCGAAAGCAAGATAGCGTTTTATGTTATTTGGAATAGCATTTGCCCCTATTACGTGTCGCGACTCGTTGAATTCAGAGAAGAACTGTCCCTCAAACACGTCCCATTTGCCGTAAAGCCAGGCATCTCTCAGTCTTTGAGGTAATGCCTTTAGCTGCTCAACGTAATCGGGATCACTCAAAAGCAAAGCCTCGTTGTCATAGACGATGGCAGAGATGAATTTGTATTCAAGAGGGTCTTCATTAGGATAAAAGCTTTTGTCGATAAAGAGCCTTTTTACCCAGGAATGTCCGATACCACCGGGATTACAGGTAAGATAGATACGCTTGGGAAAATCATTGACACCTCTTAATGAGGCCTTGAAAATAGAAAACTGATATTCGCTCAGCTGCGTTGCCTCGTCTATAGCTATGATGTCATATTCTTGTCCCTGGTATCTTTGCACGTCCCTGTCACTTGCACAGTATCCGAAAAATATTTTGCTTCCGTTTTGAAACGATATAGCCTTTTCCCCCTCACTATATTGCAAAATATCTCCGTATTCCAAGAGCAATGGATTTAAGTGGTTTGCCTTCAACTCGGCATAGGTCCTTCTTATCAAAAGACACCGTATACCTGCATAATTTAAGCAAAGACCTACAAGCTTGCGTCTTAGCGCCCAGCTCTTGCCTCCACCTCTTGCCCCTCCGTAGGCAGTGTATTTTGCACGTGATGCAAAAAATTCAGCTTGCTTTTTGCTGGGCACTCCCGGGATTTTCACACTTCGTTTCACTATGCGCCGTCCTTTGATATATCGTGCTCAAATATCACGTTGATATCACCCATAGGAAGTGCTGCACCTCCCTCTTTCTTCTCTCCAAATTTAAGGCGCTCCTTGATATAGGTATTAAGCACAGTCGCATTTTTGTCCGAGTTAAGTGCCTCATCCTCAAAAAGTGCAAGCATTGCTCCGTACTGATCGGGCCACGATTCTTCGATAATGCCAAAATCCTGAACACCGATCTTCAGCACTCTTGCAAACCCTGCAAGATTTGGAAATCGCTTTGTTGCCCTCGACCTTGCACCCGACTCCTCACACAAAGAGCAATACTCGATATATTCCTCGGCAAGTGATAAAAGCTCTCTTCTTCTGCATATCCTCTTTAAATCGGATATCGCATTTTTGTTTTTTCTCTTATCTTTTCATCTTATCATTCCTCCTTCCTTGAAAGCCACTTCATTCGTGTGATCGCATTATAGCTCACAAAAACATGCCAAAACATGCCAAAACATGCCACAGTATGCCATTTTCGAGTGATTTTTTAGAAAAAATCTTGTTTTTTTGCAAAAAATCGATTATAATGAGTATAAATTCAAGGAGAGGAGAGCAAATGATGACTACCGTATATATTAAAAAAATAGAACCCATTGATAAAAATGCAGAAGAAAAAATCATTGCCTCCCTTTCAAAAAGTGCAACTGAAAGACTTGACAAAAAGAAAAACGAATCACTAAGACTTGCTTCTATGACAGCTCTTTCCTTGCTTACAAGTGAACAACAAAAGGAGCTTTATTATACCGAAAGTGGAATACCGTATTTCAAAGCTATATATAAGAACGTCTCAATATCGCATTCAAAAAAGTATTGTGCCGTGGCAATATCCGATTTTTCCGTTGGCATAGACGTAGAAGATACGGATAATGAGGGCAATGCCCTTCGCTTTGCAAGATTTTTTACCGAAAGTGAGAAAAAGGAAATAGAAAACGGAATTTCACCCATTGAAATATGGACAAAAAAAGAAGCACTTTTCAAGTACCTCAAAAACGATGATATCAGCTTCATCTCAATTGACACAACAAAAGCACATAACCATTGCAAGACTATTCACCTGGACGACGCGATTTTAAGCATCTACACAGAAGCAAACGAAAAAATCACAATACAAAAGTTGTAAAATCCGTATTGCTTTTGATTTGCTTTTATGATATAATTCTATAGAAAAAACAAGAAAGGATTTTGTTATGGGAATTCTTGAAAACAAAGAAAGATTTATCAGTATCTATAAACAATATATAAAGAGAGACGGAGCTGAAAAGCTTCTTGACTACCTTTGCTCAACCGACTTTTTCACAGCCCCCGCATCCACTCGCTTCCACGGCTCATATGCAGGCGGTCTTTGCGAGCATAGCCTTAACGTTTACGATTGCTTGAAGGATATCATGGAGCGCCCCAGAATGAAGGAGGTTTACGGAGTGGATTATTACTCCGACGAGAGCATTGCAATAGTTTCTCTCCTTCACGACCTTTGCAAGGTGGACTTCTACGTTGAAAGTTCAAGAAACGTTAAGGAAAACGGAGTCTGGAAGAGCGTTCCCTTCTACACCATCGACGATAAGCTTCCCTACGGTCACGGAGAAAAGAGCGTTTACATCGTGTCCGGCTTTATGAGACTCACCCGTGACGAGGCATTTGCCATCCGTTATCACATGGGCTTTTCTGACGTTACTCCCCAGGAGATGAATAACGTAAGCAAGGCATTTGAGATGTTCCCCATCGCATTTGCTTTGTCAGTTGCCGATATGGAGGCAGCATATTTCCTTGAAGGAAGCAAAGAATAAAAAACAAAGCACCGACCTTAAGTCGGTGCTTTTTAACTTTTAAAAACAAAAAGCACTTGCATTTAGCAAGTGCTTTTAAATGCCCCGCACAATCGTGTGCCAAGAAATATAGAACCCTGTATTCAGGGCGGTGCCCTATTGCCGTCTTTACTGCTCCCAACGTCCGATATCTTTTTGGGGACAAGTCAACCCATAAAAGCTCGGGAGGTCTGCAAACCAACTTCAAATTTATTTCGGGC
This sequence comes from Eubacteriales bacterium, assembly GCA_045643885.1. Taxonomy (GTDB): domain Bacteria; phylum Bacillota; class Clostridia; order Oscillospirales; family CAG-272; genus RGIG4608. The sequence continues at coordinate 7,580 of JAZRFY010000004.1, forward strand.
TCCTTTAATCAAGCGTAGGTTCAATCACCTCAACATCACGGTATGCGCAGGATTTTTACCTATTGATTAAACTGTTGCGTCGTAATCGATTTCACTTGCGAAAAGATCGTCAAAGTGATCAGCAACCTTGTCAAACTCAGCATCGTCGTCGATAGAAACGAGAGTTTCCTCGCCGTCTTCAACTACGATCTTAAGAATTGTATATTCGCAAAATTCCTTATCAGGATCTTCTTCTGCAGGAATGAATGCATAGTACTGATTGCCGTCAAGCTCAGCTGCGCCGATAAGCTCAAATTCTCTTTCAACGCCTTCCTCGTCTACGAGTGTAAAAAATTCTCTTTCTGTATTGTTTGTTTCCATTATAATTATCTCCTTTGATATTGTAATACTATTTTACCCGATTTATACGGTTTTGTCAATATATTATGCTCAAAAATCAAAATCAAGAAGCTCGGCAAGAATCGTGTTGCTTACCTCAAAGCCACGCTCACCAAGGCATACTCTATCTTCATTTGCATAAATATACCCCCTATCGATAAATTTTTGCATTTTACTTGCATATTTTTCATCAAAGCTTGCACCAAAACGCGCACTGTATTCATTTCTCGACACTCCTGCACTCGTTCTGAGTCCAAGCATCAAAAATTCAAATTCGCGCTCACTTTTTTCTATCATTTGCTCATTTGCAAGGTAATTTCCCAAAAGATACTCATCGATATTCTTGGTATTTTCCATTCTCTTGCCCGAAAAATCCGAATGAGCAGCAAGACCTAAGCCAAGATACTCGTCAAGACGCCAGTACTTTGAATTGTGCTTGCTTTCTTTACCCTCTTTTGCGAAATTGCTTATCTCATAGTGAAGATATCCCGATTCCTTCATGAGAGAAACCACAAGCTCGTACATATCTGCTGCAGTGTCCTCATCTGCCATGGCATACCTATCCCTCATCCTATAAAGAGGAGTCCCCTCCTCAAGCTGAAGAGAATAGATGGATATATGCTCCGGAGAAAGTGTTATAAGCTCATTTACCGACTCTTTAAGACTTTCTAAGGTTTGCGAGGGTATGCCAAGCATAAGATCAAGACTTATGTTGTCAAAGCCCACCTCTTGTGCATCAAAAAAGGCGCGTTTTGCTTGTTCAAAGCTGTGTCTTCTGCCAATGAGCTTAAGCTCATCGTCGTTTGCACTTTGCACTCCGATAGAAAGTCGGTTGATACCAATTTCCTTTAATGCTTTGAAATATTCCTTTCCGTCATCAAGATGTGTTATAGGATTACATTCAAGCGTTATCTCGGCACACAAGGAAAGTTTGAAATTCCTCTTTATCGCAAGAAGAATCCTATCTATCTGATAGGGTAAAAGAATGCTCGGTGTTCCACCACCGAAATATACCGTGTCAACAAGATAGCCATCCGTTCCCCTTTGCTCGATCTCGCGGCAAAGTGCGTCAACGTAAAGCTCCCTCTCGTCTTCATTTTTGCCCACGAAGGAGCAAAAATCACAATAGAGGCATTTTGAACGGCAAAACGGAATATGTATATAAAGCCCCAAGGTCTTTGGGGCTTTTTCGTTATTTTTAATCATATCAGTCATTGTCATCAAGCTTAAGGACTGCCATAAACGCTTCGGGAGATACCTGCACGCTACCAAGCTGGCGCATCTTCTTCTTACCTTCCTTCTGCTTTTCAAGGAGCTTCTTCTTACGAGTTATGTCACCACCATAGCACTTGGCAAGAACGTCCTTTCTCATTGCCTTAACTGTCTCACGCGCGATAATCTTTGAACCGATAGCTGCCTGGATCGGCACCTCGAAAAGCTGACGCGGAATGTTTTCCTTGAGCTTTTCCGCTATTCTTCTTGCTCTTGTATAAGCCTTTTCCTCGTGAACGATAAATGAAAGTGCATCCACCTGATCTCCGTTAAGAAGAAAATCAAGCTTAACAAGATCGCTCTTGTTGTATTCAGCAAGCTCATAGTCAAGGGATGCATATCCTCTTGAACGGCTCTTCAACGCGTCAAAGAAGTCATAGATTATTTCGTTAAGAGGCAGCTTGTAGTGCAATTCAACGCGGGTAGTATCTATATATTTCATGTCGATGAATATGCCTCGTCTGTCCTGGCAAAGATCCATAAGACCACCAACGTAATCCGTAGGAGTGATAATGGAAGCCTTAACAAGTGGCTCATACGCAGCCTCGATCTCGTCGGGTGTGGGATAGTTTGAGGGGTTGTCAACTCGCACCTCTTCTCCGTTTCTCTTGGTTACCTTGTAAATAACCGAGGGCGCAGTTGTGATAAGGTCAAGGTTGAATTCTCTTTCAAGTCTTTCCTCGATAATTTCCATGTGCAAAAGTCCAAGGAATCCGCAACGGAATCCAAAGCCGAGCGCTATGGAGGTTTCAGGCTCGAATGAAAGTGCCGCATCGTTTAACTGAAGCTTTTCAAGTGCGTCACGAAGGTCACCGTATCTTGAGCCGTCAGCAGGATAGATACCTGCATAAACCATGGGCTGAGCTGCCTTAAAGCCGGGGAGTGCCTCGGCAGTAGGATTATCAACGTGAGTAATGGTATCACCGATTCTAGTATCGCCAACGCTCTTGATGGAGGCAGTAAAATATCCAACCTCACCTGCAGAGAGCTGTCCACAGGACTTAAGTCCAAACGGCTCCATAGTACCAACGTCAACAACCTCATAGGTCTGGTTTGCACTCATCATCTTTATCTTGTCACCTGTTTTAAGGCAACCGTCGATTATCTTAACGTATACTACAACGCCAAGATAAGAATCGTAATATGAGTCAAAGAGCAATGCCTTAAGGGGAGCATTCTCTTCACCGTCGGGAGCAGGAATAAGGTCAACTACTGCCTTAAGCACCTGGTCAATATTAAGACCTGTCTTTGCAGATACTGCAGGACATTCTTGTGCCTCGATTCCGATTATATCTTCAATTTCATCTCTGCAGCGCTGAATGTCGGCACTGGGGAGGTCAATCTTATTGATAACGGGAACGATTTCAAGATTTGCATCCACTGCAAGATATGCGTTTGCAAGAGTCTGTGCTTCAATTCCCTGTGTTGAGTCGACAACGAGGAGCGCACCCTCACACGCGTTGAGTGAACGGGATACCTCATAGTTAAAGTCAACGTGACCGGGAGTGTCGATAAGATTGAGAATATATTGCTCACCGTCGGGCGCAGTATAGTCAAGCTTTACTGCACGTGCCTTGATGGTGGTACCTCTCTCTTTTTCGAGGTCCATATTGTCAAGCACTTGCTCCTCCATCTCGCGCTTGGTAAGAGTTTGTGTTGCCTCAAGAATCCTGTCGGCAAGTGTGCTCTTTCCGTGGTCGATGTGAGCAATTATTGAAAAGTTCCTTATGTGTTTTTGTCTTTCGTTCATTTTTTTATCCTTAAAAAATATTTTGCCGTACTATTTCATTATTCTTCAATAGTCGGGTGAATAAATTGATTTTTCTTAGTCAAATTTCAAATAGTCGAATATCTTATAGATATCTCCTGCACCCATAACTACAAGCACGTCACCGGGATAAAGCATTGAATTTATCTCGTTTGCGATATTTTCAACACCCGAGATATACTCTGCCTTCTCACCGATTCGAATGGCAAGAGTCTTGCCACTTATACCGAGGTTATCGGTCTCGCGAGCAGGATAGATATCGGCAATAAACGCTCTGTCGACTGAGTCGAAGCTATTTGCAAAATCATCCATAAGAGTATACGTTCTTGTGTACGTGTGAGGCTGGAATACGCAGAAAAGTCTTTCGGGGGAGCGCTTTGCAACACCCTCAAGTGTTGTTGCGACCTCTGTGGGATGGTGACCGTAGTCATCAAATACGAGTGCTCCGTTTACCGTTCCCTTATATTCCATTCTTCTCTTTGCACCCTTGAAGGCATTAAGTCCCTTGGAAATCTTTTCGGGATCAATGCCCGATATATAGCCTGCAACGAACGCCGCAAGTGCGTTATATACGTTATGCTCACCGGTAACTGAAAGCTTTACGTGTGAAATAAATTCTTCCTTATGCATTACGTCAAACTCGGCAAATCCGTCGGGATATCTGATATTTATTGCCGTATAGTCTGCACTCTTTGTTGCAACACCAAAGGTAATAACCTTGCCCTTATATCCTTCAAGAGCTACGGGAATATACTCATTATCTGCATTTGCGATAATCGTTCCCTCCTCACCCGTGATTGATGCAAATCTTGCATATGAATAGCAAACCTGCTCAATGCTTGAGAAGTAGTCAACGTGGTCAAGCTCGATATTCAAAATGATCGCAGTTGAAGGATTGAAATCAAGGAAGGAATCCATATATTCACAAGCCTCAAAAATAAAATTATCGCTGTGACCTATGCGATAAGCTCCACCCATAGCATCAAGCTCTGCACCCGAAAGCACAGTGGGATCAGCCTCACCCTCCATAAACACCGTCGCACACATTGACGTGCAGGTGCTTTTTCCGTGCATACCGGAAACGCCTATTCTGTTTTTATATCCAAGCATAAGATAACCGAGATAATCAGCTCTTGAAATGCATGGGATTCCCTTTTCAATAGCTCTTGCATATTCGGGATTATCAGGAGAAATAGCCACCGTATAAACAACGGCGTCATAGCTCTCCATATTTCCTGCCCAATGTCCGTAGTAAATGTCTATGCCCTCTGCCTTAAGTCTTTCGGTAAGCGCGGTTTTTTCTCTGTCCGAGCCACCCACGCGATATCCGCGAAGTCTTGAAATATGGGCAAGGGAGGACATATTTATTCCGCCAATGCCAATAAAATAGATGCTCTTGCATCCACTGAGCATAAGGCCTATATTTTCAGCTCCATAGTGTGTGTTGGGAGTTGCCATGTTATATCCTTTCAGATTTTCTCAACAAATGTTGAGATTTGATAATATTTTATTTACAGAAAATGTGAATAATGGTAACAAATAAGGTATAAAATAGATTCAGTATTTTTTCTTTATTTGATTAAGAAAAGGAGATTTATAGAATGAAAATAACAGACATCAAAATCCGCAAAACCTTTACAGAGGGCCCTATGAAAGCTATTGCTTCCGTAACCTTCGACCATCAGCTCGTTGTTCACGACATCAAGGTCATCTACGCAAAGGAAAAGTATTTTATTGTGATGCCCAGTCGCAAGAATCCCGATGATACTTATCGCGATATTGTTCATCCTATAAATGCCGAATTCAGAGCTATGCTTGAAGAGGCGGTTAAGAGTGCATATGATGCAGCACTTGAATCCGTTGATCTTGAAGAAGCAAACTAATCCGATTTTTTACAATTGACTGCCACGCCTTTGGGCGTGGCAGCTTTTTATTTTTTCAAAACGTTTGAATAGCTTCCGTGAGAGAGTAAAAACCCATTATCTGAAAGCGAAAGATTGCCAAAGCTGCCGTCATATCCCGAAAGTGCTCCGGGATTGAAAAGAGTGATATCTCTATCCACACCTCTGACACTTCCCTTTTTAATATATTCAAGGGATTTTATATGTGTGTGACCGTACAAAACGATATCCACATCAAGCCTTGATGCCTCGCGACAAAGCTCGTCAAGGTCGCTCTTCACGCCGAACAAGTGACCGTGAGTCAAAAGGATTTTATATCCCCCAAGAGTGATTACCCTTGAAAAGGGAGTGACCTCTCCAAACGGGGAGAGCATGACTCTGTGATCACAATTCCCCCTCACCTCGTAAAGCACTACGTTTCCATACTGCCTTGAGGAGTAGACTCCGTCAAGTCCGTCACCGAGAAAAATAACCTCAAGAACCTCACCCTTTTTAAGCAAGGACTGTCTATATTCTATTGTCTCGGTAACCCTTGTGGCGGACTCGTGGGAATCTGAAATGATCAGAACGTCGCGCATTATTTTTTGTTGAATTTAAGAGCAGCTCTCAGGATCATGGGCTCGGGCTGAACGGGCTGACAAGCCTTGGGAGCTGAAAGATTGATTGCATTGTGAAGTGTTGAAATAACAACCTTATCCTTGATTCTCTCGATTTCTCCGTCAACACTCATGTCGGTGGGAACGTCAAAAACGATTTCAACACTCTTGCACTTTTTGTATGCAAAAATTTCACTTGGGATCTTGGGATTTGTAAGGTGTGTTCCTGCCTTGTAATCTCCAAGCACCTTAAGGAAGGTCATAAGGGAAATCTTGTCGATAACGCAGCAGTCGATAAGTCCGTCTGAAAAGCTTGCGGCAGGTGCTGCCTTATAGCCTGCACCGTAATATGATCCATTTGCAAAAACGCAAGCCTGGTGCTTGGTCTTTCCGTAAAGAACGCCGTCAAACCATATCTTGCCTCTTGCAATAGCAGTATCAAACTGAGTGATCTTTTGCGCAATGCCTGCAGTATACGCAAGGGAGCTTGGAATGAACATGCTTCTTCTGTTGTATCCAACCTGCTTTGCTACCTCACAGTCAAATCCGATGTTGATAAGGTTAATTGCATATTTGTCATTATATTTTAAAAGGTCGATTTTTCTGGTTTCTCCGTCAAGCTGAGCATCGATGTCAAAGAACTGATCGGGATGATCAAAATTTCTAACAAAGTCATTACCTGTTCCCATGGGAATAATACCAAGCTCTGCGTGGTCAAAGCCAACAAGTCCGGATGCGACCTCTTTGATCGTACCGTCACCGCCGCAAGCATAGAATCTTACAGGCTCGTTTGACTCTGCGCATATTTGCTTAACGTAATCCGTAGCCTCTGCTATCTTTGCGGTAATATGAATTTCATAAGCAACACCGCGTCTGTCACAAACCTTATGGATTTCATCTATAAGCTCGTGAAACTTAGTTCCCTTTCCCGCTGCAGGATTCATTACAAAATAATGCTTCATAAGTATACCTCAATTTCTATCTAACATAAATAATTAGCTCTAAAAATATTTTGTCAAATACCATTTTAACATAATTACCCGTTTATGTCAACATTTTTATTTTAAGACATATATTAATAATATATGCTAATACGATTTAAAGACCGTAATTTTGGAGGTAAGATATGAATTTTGACAAAGCATCCTTAACAAAGCTCCTTTCCCTGCCCGATTCGGAGCTTGAAGCAGTGATAAACGAGATTGCACGTGAGGCAGGAGTGACCGAGAAAATATCTATAAAACCTGCAGACATAAAAAGACTTCGCACCATACTTTCAGTTGCAAGTGAAGACGATATTGCGAACCTGATAAAGCACTTTGGAGGGAAGAAAAAATGAGTGAAAGCCTTTCAAAAGAGCAACAGCAAGCTGACCTTGCAGATTTGTTGTCATCCATGCTGAACAACCCCGATTCAATGCCCAAAATAAGCGAGATAATTGAAAGGCACACTTCAAATCAAAACAGGGATAATTCACCACAACATGATGATATTTTAATAAACAGTGCCGATTCCACCACGATTTTAAGTGATATTTCAAGCACAATAAAGGAAGATTCCCCCACCGAGCAAAATAATAAAAATCAAGACGCGCACGAAAACCCACTCGGATTTTTATCTCTTTTTTCTCGGGAAAAGCTCGGCTCACTCGCCTTGAAAAACGAGCAAATAACCTTGCTTTCAGCAATACGTCCATATCTCTCAGACCACAGAAAAGAGGTGGTGGATAATTTTATAAGGCTCGGAAAATTAGCGCAAATTTTTAACAATTTATCTTAGGAGAAGACCTATGTATTACAGCAAATCAAGTTCTCTTTCCGTGCCGAAAAATTACGCCGGAAATGCCTTTCGAGTGATAGATGAGAGCGACCGTACATATAAAAAATCAGAAAATGAGTCACCTAAAAATCACTCGGAAAACGAATTTTCCACTCCGAAATCCGAGTATCTTTCTCAAGAAAGCAAGCAAATATGCGAAGAAAAATCCTCCGTCAAGCCATCCTCTTTTTCCTCGATTTTTTCAAGCATTTCGGTCGAAGACATACTGATTCTCGGATTGATTTTCGTCATTCACGAGGAAAATCCCAACGATCCCACCCTCATTTTACTGCTGATTTTATTGCTTGCAAAATAAAGATCCCCACGGCATTTGCCGTGGGGATTTCGTTTATTCAATATTATTTCTGATAATTAAATCCGTATGTTCCAAAGCCTGTTGTAAGCTTTCCAAACATATACTTATTGCATGCAGATTCGCAGAATACGATGATTTTGCCATCAAGGCAAACAAGCTCTTCACTCATAGGAGGCGCAACCACCGTTCTTTCGACATCGTGAGAATCAATAACGTAGCAAGGAATTGTAAAATCGAAATCCTCATATGTCTTTTCAGCATTCACATCCTCAAGGTCGCCGTAAGCAATCTGACCCTTGTAGTTGTATTTTTCGTTTATGCAAACGATATCTGCAAGATCATAGAAGAAGAGATTGGAGGTTGCAAGTCCCCAGGAAGAGGAGATAACAAGCTGATCCTCAGTCATGCAAATACCCTGGATCATCTCTCTTGCAGAGATGATGGCAACGGGCTCTGCATCAACACCAAAGGTTGCATCCGCATTGAGTTTGAACACTGTCATAACGGACGTGTTCTTCATATCCGCACCGGGAACGTCAATCTTTTCGTGATCGGGAGTAAGATAAACCGTTTCATCCTTGTGATAAGAGCCTGCAAGGATATATCTTTGTCCGTTGTAATCAAATGTGTATGTATGAGCAGGAGAATTGTATGTCTTAACAGTACCAAGCATCTTGGTTTCGCTCTTGCCCTCAAGGATATCCTTTGCAGAGAAAACGTCAAGACCGTGAGAATCCTCACCCGTTACGTAAACGTAGCCACCCTTTCCGTCGTCGAAATACTCAACACCACCTGTGTGGTCGGTATAGGGAGTTCCGTCAGCATTGAGAAGTCTTGTAAAGGTAACAGTTCCGTCAGCATGACGAACGTACACTCTTGAAGCCACGTCATCACCAAGATTTCCTATAATGGGCTTGCCCATATATCCTGTAAAGAAATATGCTCCACTTTCAGCATCGTACGTCATACCCTGAGGAACGAAATTGGAATCACTTACACCGGGAGTTTTGAAAACAACCTCAGAATTATTATAAAATTCTGCCGCGCCGATGTAGTCATAGAGCTTAAAGCCAAGCACCGCAATCAATATCACCAAAAGAAGAGCGGTCAAACCAATCAAAATATGCTTCATTTGTAAATCCTCCGATAAATCAAAAAATAATATATTAAAGAGCAAAATCCTCAAGCTCCTCAAGATCGAGTGTGCCGATATTCTTCTTTGCGGCTTCACCGTTCTTGATGAGGATGATCGTGGGAATGCTCATAATACCGAATCTGATAGCAAGCTCTCTGCACTGATCAACGTCAACCTTAACGCATTCAATTTCATTGTGATCAGCAGCAAACTCGTCAAATGTGGGAGCAAACATCTTGCAAGGACCGCACCACGTTGCAAAAAAGTCAACAAGAACGGGCTTTTCTCCCTTTATGAGAGCGTCAAATTCTTCAACATTCTGAATAATATGTGCCATATTAAAATTCCTTTCTTAAATCTATTTTTTTAATAACCTCTCCGTCCTCAAGACGCTTGATCTCGAAAACGCCATTTTCATATACCATATATGATTTTGGGTTATTCTCCTTTGGATAAGTCGTAGAGCCCGGATTGATGTAGAGATTTTTATTGCCGAAAGGCTCGATACAAAGAACGTGTGTGTGTCCGTGTATCAATATCTCCCCTTCTCCAAGGTGAGCCGCGGTTTCCATATTAATTTTGTGACCGTGGGTGAGGAGCATCTGATAACCGTCAATGCAAAGATAAGAATATTCAGCCATGATGGGAAAATCAAGCACCATCTGGTCCACCTCTGCGTCACAGTTACCGCGAACGCAAAGAAGCTTTTCCTTGTTCGCGTTCAAAAGCTTTATAACCTCTTTAGGATCATAGGCTTCCGTCAAGGTATTTCTTGGGCCGAAGTAAAGCAAATCACCAAGTAAAACAAGCTTTTCTGCAGCCTCTTTTTCGTATGTGTCAAGAACTCTTCTTGCACAAACTGCATCTCCGTGTATATCGGAGGCAAACATCAATCTCATAAGATAACTATCCTTTCGGAGTAAATTACTAAAAACGCAAAAATCGGAGAAATCCGACAAAGATTTCTCCGATCAATCGTTATGCTTTGCGGACTATTTACAGTTCGCTATTATTCCTCGTCCTCTTCGTCTTCTTCAACGAATTCACAAGAGAATTTTTCGCCACAAGCAGGGCAAGAAAGGTTTTCGGGATCGATTGTTTCGTCAAAGCAAACTACCTCTCCGCAAGAGGGGCATTCTACCTCAAAAAACATATCGTCGCAATCACATTCCTCGTCGTCGCAGCAATCGCAATCGCAGTCGCAATCATAGTCACCGAATTCGCATTCGTCACAATCGCCTTCGCAATCGCAGCTCTCACAGTCGCCGTCGCATTCCTCATCAAGGAAATCCTCAACGTCTGCAAGGTCTTCATCAAGCTCTTCAACGTAATCCTGAAGATCACAGATGTCTTCGTTTATAGCCTCAACCTCGTCAGCAATGTCAGAAACAAGGTCAAGAAGTGCAGCAAGGATCTTACCTTCGGGAGTAGTCTTATCGAAGTCTACGCCGTCAGCAAGTCCGCGCAAGTAAGCAGCCTTTTCAAAAAGTGTCATAATTTTCTCCTTTCGCCGTATGGCTTAAAAAATCGTGTGATTAATTATGCACGAGAGAGATACTCGCCTGTTCTTGTGTCGATCTTAAGAACCTCACCCTCGTTAATGAAGAGCGGAACCTTAATAACCGCGCCTGTTTCAAGAGTAGCGGGCTTAAGTGTGTTTGTAGCTGTGTTACCAGCAAAGCCGGGGTCTGTCTGAGCAACAGCAAGCTCAACGAATGTGGGGGGCTCAACGCTGAATACGTTGCCCTTGTAAGAGATGATCTTAACCATCATTTCTTCCTTAACGAACTTAAAGTTGTCGCCAAGCTTTTCTGCGTTAAGAGGAAGCATATCAAATGTTTCCATATCCATGAAGTAGTAATGGTCACTGTCTGTGTAAGAATACTGCATATCCTTTCTTTCGATATGAGCGTTCTCGAATTTGTCTGTGGGGTTGAAGGATCTTTCAACAACACCGCCTGTGATGACGTTCTTCATCTTTGTTCTAACGAAAGCAGCGCCTTTACCGGGCTTTACATGCTGAAATTCAACAACCTGCCAAACAGTACCGTCACCCATGTCAAAGGTTACGCCGTTTCTGAAATCGCCAGCCATAATCATAATAAAATTACCTCCATAATGCATCTACGCATAGTTTTACAACTTATTATAAAACATTTTTTCTTATTTTGCAAGAGTTTTTTTGCAATTTATTGATTTTTTTATCACTTTTCCAAAATATACCTGAAACTTAATACTTTTTTGTATTTTGTGGCGGTATTGTCTATATTATAATATATATTTTCTTAAAATATAGTTGACAAATCGGCTCAAATGTATTAAAATAAACTGAATATATATTGTTATTTTTAAGGAATGGACAAGAATATGATTAAAAGCATGACTGCTTTCGGACGTCACTCCGAAATTGTAAACAACAAAAACATCACAGTTGAGATAAAGAGCGTCAACAACCGTTATTTCGATTGTTCAACACGCATCTCAAGAAATTACTCATTTCTTGAAGAAAAGATAAAGCCCTACCTTCAGACACACGGCATCAGCAGAGGTAAGGTGGACGTTTCAGTCACCATCGAGCCCATCGGAACAAGCGACGTGTCAATCACTCTTAACGAAGGTTATGCAAGAGCTTATTACGATGCTCTTACAAAGCTTCGCGACATGCTCGAACTTCCCGGCGAGATAACCGTTGCAACTCTTCAAAGAGACAGCAACATCTTTACAGTAAGCAAGGCAGAAGAGGATGAGGAGCAGGATTTTGCAGACCTTTGCACAGTGCTTGACAAGGCAATTGAAAAATTCGTTCTTGCAAGAGAGCGCGAGGGCGCTAACATTGAAGCCGACCTTATCTCCAAGGTCGATGGCATCAAGGAAAGAGTTGCCATCATCGAGTCCCACAGTGAGGAGGATATCGCATCCTACCGTTCAAGACTTGAAGAAAAGCTTCGTTCTGTTCTTTCCGATAACAAGATTACTCTTGACGAAAACAGAATCCTTACAGAATGCGCAATATTTGCCGACAAGGTGGCAGTTGACGAGGAGATCGTCAGACTCCGTTCACACTTTAAGGCATTTGAGGACATCCTTGCATCAAGTGAGCCCGTTGGCAGAAAGCTTGACTTTCTTATGCAGGAGATGAACCGCGAAACAAATACCATAGGTTCAAAATGCTCAAACTCATCCATCGCACACGTGGTGGTGGACATCAAGTGCGAGCTTGAAAAGATAAGAGAGCAGATTCAGAACATCGAATAACCGAAGGGAGAACGACATATATGAAATTCATCAATATTGGATTTGGTAATATGGTAGCTGTAGAGAGAATCGTGGCAATCGCAAGCCCCGACTCCGCACCCATCAAAAGACTCGTTCAGGATGCCAAGGAGGGTGGTCGTACAATCGACGTTTCCTGCGGCAGACGTACCCGTGCAGTTATCATCACAGATTCAGAGCATGTTATCCTTTCAGCCATCGGTGCAGAAACCATAGCAAACAGAATGGATGACACATCCTATGAAGAAGATACAGAGGAGGAAGAGGAATGAGCCGCGGACTTTTGATCGTTGTTTCAGGCCCTGCAGGAAGTGGCAAGGGCACAGTTAATTCCCAGCTTGTGGCTACTGGAGATTTCGTATTCTCAGTTTCCGCAACCACTCGCCCACCCCGTCCGGGAGAAATAGACGGAGTGAACTATCACTTTATCGACAAAGAGGAATTCCAGCGCCGCATCGCCGACAACGGATTCCTTGAATATACAACCTATTGCGACAACTATTACGGCACTCCCTTAAAAGAGGCTCTTGCAGTTTTGGAAAACGGAAAGAACCTCATTCTTGAGATCGAGTGCGACGGTGCAAAGAACGTCAAAAAGATATTCCCCGATGCCGTTCTCATCATGCTCATCCCCCCCACGTTTGCAATCCAGGAGGAGCGCCTTCGCGGAAGAGCTACTGAAACTGAGGACGTTATCCTTGCCCGTCTCGAAAAGGCAAAGAGAGAGATTGCTCAGATCGATGCTTACGATTACATCGTTTATAACTACAACGGCGGCTCAGCAGTGGCAGCCGACGACATCAAGGCAATCGTTCGCGCAGAAAAGCTTGCGCGTCACCGTCAGCCCGACGCTGAAAAGAAATATTTCGGTTTAGATTAAAATTTGCAATTAATATATTTTAAGGAGAAAATTAAAATGCTTCATCCCACAATTAAAGAACTCACAAAAGACGAATACAACCGTTATGAGCTCACTCTTGCAACAGCAAAGTGTGCAAGAATCCTCACAGACGAGTATGTAAAGCAGAGAGAGGACGCTGAAAAGTCCATGACAGGCAACAAGGAAAGCGATCGTAACCTCATCAACAGCATCGATAAGGATCTCAAGGACGAAAAGGCAATCAAGAATGCCATCACTCGTTTCCATGACGGAAGATTCGAGATCTACAGAGAAGAACAGACAGCTTCTGCACCTGTTGAAGAAGTTGTTGAGGCAATCGAAGAATAAGATAGACTTAACAATTCAGGCGGAGATCTTTTTTCTCCGCCCATCGTTTCAGAAAGGAGAGATAAAATGGATAACAGATATGCAAAAATTTATCTTCTTGATAATCCGTATTGCATCGATAACGAATATACCTATTTCGTTCCCCACGATCTCTCTGCCTCTGTAAAACGTGGCTCATTCGTCATAATCCCCTTCGGAAACTCAAACAAGACACAAATAGGTCTTGTAACCGAAATCAATTGCAATGAGCCTCAAACGAAGACAAAGTCTATAAAATCCCTTGCTTCAGAGGAGATATCCTTTTCAGACACCGATCTTGAGCTTTGCTTCTTTATGAAGGAGCAAACGCTTTGCACCATCGGTGACGCCGTTCGTTCAATGATCCCCTCGGGTGCACTTTCTCAGATAGTGACCTGCTATAAGTACGTTGAGGGCTCTAAATACGACGGTCAGTATGCCGATATCTTCTATCATATTCAGGATCAAAAAACAGTTACGTCCCAAAGCCTTGAGGAACGCTTTGGCTTGTCAGCCATAAGTGCTGTTACCTTGTTTCTTCACAAGGGACTTATCGAAAAGGACGTAATCATCAAAAACAAAGCCGTTGGCAAGGAGAAAAAGTATTATACCCTCTCCATAACCAACGAGCAGCTCTCTTCCCTTCTTGGCACGGGTGATTTTGTTGACGGATATAAAAAGCTCCGTTCGGAGATGCACGCGTCCATCCTTTCTACACTTTCTCTTCGCGAAAGAATGCTCGGAGATGACATAAAGGCAGAGCTCGGAGCAACCGACGCCCAGATTGCCGCACTTGTAAAAAAGGAATATATAAAGAAAGAAACCGAGAGCGTTTATAGAAATCCATACGACCACAAAGGCCGTATGAATCACGTTAAGGAGCTTACCCTTTCGGACGAGCAGTCCATAGCGCTTGATTCCCTTTCAAAAATGCTTGACAAGGACGAGCCGTCCTGTGCACTCCTTCACGGAGTAACAGGAAGCGGAAAGACCTGCGTTATGATGAAGATAATCGATCGCGTCTTGAGTAAGGGCAGCGGAGTTATCATGCTCATCCCCGAGATTTCCTTGACACCGCAGACAGTCGAGCTATTCTGCTCCAGATACGGTCAAAGAGTGGCTATAATCCACTCCTCTCTTTCACAGGGGGAGCGTCTTGACGCGTATATGAAAATAAGACGAGGAGAGGCAGACCTCGTCATCGGCACAAGAAGTGCCGTGTTTGCTCCCGTTTCAAACCTCGGTCTTATAATCATAGACGAGGAGCAGGAGCACACCTATAAATCGGATAACAATCCCAAATATCACGCTCGCGACATAGCCAGATTCAGAAGTGCCAAAACAAATTCACTTTTGTTGCTCGCTTCTGCCACTCCATCCATCGAAAGCTATAAAAAAGCTATGGACGGAAGCTATACACTCATAGAATTGAAGGAGCGATACGGAAAGGCACAGCTGCCGACAGTTGAGCTTGTCGACATGCGCGAGGAGATCCGTGCAGGAAACGACCTTTCCCTTTCAATACCACTGCTTGACAAGATAGGTACTGCTCTCCACAAAAAAGAGCAAACCATCCTCTTTTTGAATCGTAGAGGATATCACAATTTCGTCAGCTGTGCATCCTGTGGAACGGCAATAGCTTGTCCTAACTGCTCGGTGTCGATGACTCATCATACTGATAGAATCTATCACAGAACCGAGCTTGTTTGCCATTGGTGTGGCAAACGCATGCCGACTCCAACAAGCTGTCCCGAGTGTGGTGGCACACATATAAAACCCATGGGCATAGGGATCCAGCTCATTGAACAAAAGCTTAACGAGCTTTATCCAACCGTATCAACAATACGAATGGATACGGATACCACTGCCTCAAAGCACGCATACGATACTATGCTTGCTGATTTCCGTTCTCATAAGGCTGAAATTTTGCTTGGCACACAAATGGTAACAAAGGGACACGATTTTCCCGACGTTACACTTGTCGGCATTCTCAATGCAGACACCTCCCTTTACCTCAACGACTTCAGAGCAAATGAAAGAACGTTTTCAATGCTCACACAGGTAATAGGAAGAGCCGGAAGAAGTGAAAAGAAGGGTGTTGCGCTCATCCAGACCACAAATCCCGATCACGACGTTATCGGTCTTGCCTGCAAGCAGGATTATAAGACCTTCTACAGCAATGAGATACAAACAAGAAAGCTCTTGTCCTATCCCCCATATTGCGATATCGTTTTGCTCACTCTTTCAGGGCAGGTGGAAAATGCCGTTATGAAGGATTCCAAGCTTCTTTCCGATATGTTAAGAGAAAAGATAAGCACAAAATACAGCGACGTGCCCGTAATATGCTACGGTCCTTTTGAAGCTCCCGTGTACAAGCTTGACGGAAAGTATCGCATGAGAATAATCATTAAAACAAAGCTTACGAAAAAATCCCGCGAGATGTTTGCGGAAATATATAGATCATTTGGAAAGAGAAAGAAGAATGAGCCGATGCTCTCGGTGGATTTCAATCCCTCTTCTCTTTAATGAAAGGAACACTGATATGGCTAAATTGAAAATAGTAAAGGTGGGCGACGAGGTCCTTCGCAAGAAATGTCGTCCCGTTGATGAAATAACTCCCAAAACACTTCAGCTCCTCGACGATATGGCTGAGACCATGAGAGCAGCTCAGGGCGTTGGTCTTGCAGCTCCCCAAGTAGGCGTTTTGAGAAGAATAGTAGTTATTGAGGTCGAGGAGGGTAACCTTATCGAGCTTATCAATCCCAAAATCATCGCGTACGCAGGTGAGCAGGAGGGTAACGAGGGTTGCCTTTCCGTCCCCAACAAGTGGGGCACTGTAAAGCGTCCTATGCACGTTACAGTACGCGCTCTCAACCGTCACGGAGAAGAGTTTGAGATAACAGGCTCTGAATTCCTTGCCCGTGCATTTTGCCACGAGCTCGACCACCTTGACGGAAAACTTTATATCGATATCGCAACAGACATCGAAACAGTTACTCCCGACGATCAGTAATATACCGAGGAGGAAACCGATATGAAGATACTTTTTATGGGCACTCCCGATTTTGCTCTCTTTTCACTTAAGGGACTTTGCGAAAACGGATATAACGTTGTTGGTGTTGTTACTCAGCCCGACAAGCCCAAGGGACGCGGATACGTTCTCACTCCCCCACCCGTAAAGGTCTATGCGGAGGAAAAGGGCATTCCCGTATATCAGCCCAATTCCTTGAGGACCGAGGAGTTTGCCTCCCTTCTTGAAGAAATAAATCCCGACCTTATCGCAGTTGTTGCCTATGGCAAGATATTGCCCAAAAACGTGCTCGATTATCCCAGATACGGTTGCGTCAACGTGCACGGCTCTCTCCTTCCCGAATACCGTGGAGCAGCTCCTATGCAAATGGCGATAATCGACGGCAAAAAGGTGACGGGCATCACAACGATGTTTATGGCAGAGGGACTTGACACAGGAGATATGCTCCTCAAGGCCGAATGCCCCATCGAAGAAAACGATAATTTCGAGGTCATCCACGATCGTCTCGGCGCTCTCGGTGCTGACCTTCTTCAAAAGACAGTTGACGGTCTCAAAAAGGGTGAGATCACTCCCATCCCACAGAACCACTCCAAATCCACTCACACCTCAAAGATTCTTAAAGAGGATTGTGAGATAGATTTCTCAAAGGACTGCGATACAGTCCACAACCTCATAAGAGGTCTTTCCCCCATCCCCCTCTCCTTTACCCACACTCCCGACGGAAAGCTCCTTAAGGTAGTGGAAAGTGAGATTTGCGAAAGAGAAAGCATAAATGACGAGGTGGGCAAGGTGCTCTCCGTTGAAAACGGAAAGATAAGAGTTGCCTGTGCCAAGGGCTCTGTCAACATTCTCAAATTGCTTCCCGAGGGCAAGGGCAGAATGACGTCTGCCGACTTCATTCGCGGAAGAAAGATCGATAAGGAAGATATCCTTAAATAATACGAATTTTTTCATTTTGAAAGCCGTTTTGTAAGTAGCTTAGGAGAAAAATAAATAATATGGAAAATAAACAAAAAAATCCCCGAGCACTTGCATTGGAGGTGCTCACAAAATGTGAAAACGGTGGCTATTCCAATATAGCGCTCGACACCGTTATAAAAAGAAACGATATGGGTGGCAGCGATCGCGCTCTTATGACCGCGCTCATCTATGGAGTTATCGAAAGAAAGGTAACTCTTGACTATATCATCTCTTCCCTCTCATCAATCTCCTTTAGCAAGATTGAAAAGGATACGAGAAATATTTTGAGAATGGGACTTTACCAGCTCATATATATGAAAAGGATTCCTGCTCACGCAGCATTGAATGAAACCGTTTCACTTGCCAATAAACGCTCAAAGGGATTTGTGAACGCAATTTTGCGATCATACCTCAGAGAGGGAGATAAAATCGCATTTCCCGACAAAAGTGAGCCCCCAAAATATCTTTCGGTTCACTATTCAATAGGTGAGCCTCTTGCAAAAGCTCTCCTTGAGACGTATTCCTTTGATGAATGCAAAAACATCTTGAATGCATTTTCTCAGATCGCCCCCATCACACTGCGAGTAAATAATCTCAAAACCACTCGCAACAAGCTCCTTGCAGAGCTTGAGGGTGCAAGACCTACCGATTATTCTCCCGATGGCATCGTGCTTGACAACTCCGCAGTTAGTGGGCTTGAATGCCTTAAGGACGGACGAGTTACCGTTCAGGATGAAGCGTCTCAAATTTGCATTCGCGCACTCGGAGCTAAAAAGGGAGACCTCGTCCTTGACGTTTGCTCCTGCCCGGGTTCAAAAAGCTTTGGCGCTGCAATGACGATGGAAAATCAAGGCGAGATCCTTGCGTTTGATATTCACGAAAACAAGCTTTCTTTAGTCCAGAAGGGCGCAGAAAGACTTGGTATAAGCATCATAAAAACCGAGGCACACGATGCCAGAATGCCCATAGAGGAGTTTTATAACAAAGCGGATAAGATCATCTGCGACGTTCCCTGCTCGGGCTTTGGCGTCATCTCTAAAAAGCCCGAAATAAGATATAAGAATCCGTCCGAAAGCGCACGGTTGCCCGAAATTCAAAGGGACATCCTCGAAAACGTTTCAAAGTATCTCAAGGTGGGCGGCACGCTCGTTTATTCGACCTGCACTATACTCAAGGACGAGAACGAAAACAACGTTGAGACCTTCCTTAAGAATCATCCCGAATTCAAGCTTTCTCCATTTTCCGTTGGTGACCTTGAGGTTGAAGGCGGTATGATAACCCTTCTCCCCCACAGACACCACACCGACGGCTTCTTTATAGCTAAATTAGTAAAAAAGTTTTAATCCGATAAACCACATTCTCATTGAAAGGAGGACACCATGCAAAACCTTTTAAATTTCACATATGAAGAGCTTGAAGCATTCATCGTTTCAATAGGTGAGGCAAAATTTCGTGCAAAGCAAATTTTTTCACCCATGCACAAGGGAATCTCCCCCATGGATTTGACAAATCTTTCTGCAAAAACAAAGGAAAAAATATTTGAAAACGCGAAATATTCCCTTCCTAAAGTAAGAAGAAAGCTTGTTTCTGCACTCGACGGAACAGTAAAATACCTTTTCGAGCTTGACGACGGCAACTGTGTTGAAAGCGTTGTTATGAAATATGAGCACGGTACAACGATTTGTATCTCTTCGCAAATTGGCTGCAGAATGGGATGCGCCTTTTGTGCTTCCACCATTGGCGGTAAGGTTCGCGACCTTGAGGTTTGCGAGCTTTTAGGGCAGATTATCGCGGCGCAAAACGACCTTGGT
Source organism: Eubacteriales bacterium (assembly GCA_045643885.1). GTDB lineage: Bacteria > Bacillota > Clostridia > Oscillospirales > CAG-272 > RGIG4608. Next base: position 27,085 of record JAZRFY010000004.1, read on the forward strand.
GAAAGAATCGACGGTATCGTAATGATGGGCATCGGTGAGCCTCTTGATAACTACGATAACGTCATCAAATTTTTAAGACTTGTGGGACATAAGGATGCCCTTAACATCGGCTATAGACATATATCCCTTTCCACCTGTGGTCTTGTAGATAAAATCTATAGACTTGCAGAGGAAAATCTTCAAATAACACTTTCTATTTCTTTGCACGCGTCGAGTGACGAAATAAGAAATAAGATCATGCCCGTCAACAAAAAATGGGGTGTTGATGAGCTTCTTGATGCCTGCAAGGCATATTTTGACAAGACCGGCAGACGAATCTCATTCGAATATACTCTTATTTCAGGAGAAAACGACAGTGAGGAAAATGCTATAGCTCTTGCCAAAAAACTCAACTCTAAGTTGAGAACAAGAAACAGCACCATGCCGATCCATGTAAATCTCATCCCGGTAAATCCCGTAAAGGAAAGAGATTTTAAAAAGAGCGGCAAGGACCAAATAAGAAAATTTGCATCCATTCTCGAGCAAAAGGGCATCAGAGCGACAGTCAGAAGAACGCTCGGTGCTGATATTAACGCGTCCTGCGGTCAGTTAAGACGCGACGAGATGAGCAAAACAAATCAGTCAACCACCTAAAGGAGCAATCAATGAACATTTACGGACTTACCGACAGAGGTCTCTTAAGAGAAGCAAATGAGGACTGCATAGGAATCACTTGCTTGAAAAACGGAATAAGCATCGCCATTGTTTGTGACGGAATGGGTGGAGCTGCAGGTGGCAAAATTGCCTCTGAAATCGCATCAAACGTCTTTATGGACGAGATGGTAGCCTTTTGCGAAAGCCTTGAAAAGGATACCTTTGATTTCAAAAAGCTCAAAAATGCCCTTAAAGAAAGCGTAGAAAAGGCAAACGCGGCTATCCTCGAAAAGGCACGCGAGGACCTTTCTCTCTTTGGCATGGGATGCACTCTCAATGCAATTGTTTTTTGCGAATTCAAGTCAAAGATATATTACGTCAACGTTGGAGACAGCCGTCTCTATATGATAAATGAGAAAAAAATCAAGCAGATGACAAAGGATCACTCCTACGTTCAAATGCTTCTTGACAATAAGGAAATCACCGAGGAAGAGGCAGAGCATCATCCTAAAAAGAATCTTATCACAAAGGCTCTTGGTATTAAGGACGAAATCGAGCCCGACGTTTTTGACGCAAAGGTTTCGAAAAATCGCGATGAATACTACCTTCTTTGCTCCGACGGTCTTCACGGCATGCTCGACAAGGAGATGCTTCAAAGCGTTGCCTTGATAAACGCATCAATCGAGGAAAAGGTATTTACATACATCAAGCTCGCAAACGAGGCGGGCGGTGCAGATAATATCTCCGTTATCCTCCTTAACACTAAGGAAACGGAGGTGGCAAAATGACAGCATACGATAGCTTTATAGGTCAGACCTTTGAGAATAGATATACTATAGTAAACGTGATCGGTATCGGTGGTATGGCTACCGTTTACGGCGCTTACGACCAGGTTACAGGTCGTTCAGTTGCCATCAAAATGATGAACAAAAAGCTCGAAAACAACGCGCGCCAGATAAAGCTCTTCGTAAACGAGTCCACTGCGTTGAGCCTCCTCTCCCACCCCAATATAGTTCAGGTCTACAACACTGTTATCACCAACAGCACCAAATACATCATTATGGAATATGTTGAAGGCATCACACTGAAAAAGCATATCGACCATAGAGGTGCTCTCCCCGAAAGAGAAGTAATCTACTATGCTTCCCAGATACTTTCAGCACTTGCCTACATCCACTCCAAGGGCATCGTCCATTGTGACATCAAGCCTCAAAACATCATCCTTTTGCCCAACGGAAGCATCAAGGTTGCAGACTTTGGCATTGCCCGTCTTGACGCGATGCTCGACCGTTCAAAGGAAAAAAGTGACGTTGCCCTCGGCACAGTTTACTACGTAAGCCCCGAGCAAGCACAGGGCAAAGCACCCCAGGCAGAGAGTGATCTCTATTCCCTTGGTGTTATGCTCTATGAGGCAATGACAAACCGTCTTCCCTTTTATCATGATAATTCAACGGAAGTGGCTAAGATGCAAATCAATACCGAGCCCACTCCCCCAAGCGTCCATAGACCTGATATTTCTATCGGTCTTGAACAAATTATTTTGCGTGCTATGGAGAAAAATCCGAAAAAGCGTTATACAAACGCTATGGAGATGCTCACAGACATTCGCGCATTAAGACAAAATGAAAAAACGGTATTCGGCAACGAAAAGAATTCAAGCAGATACCGTGTAATCGAAAGAAAGAGCCACGTCAATGCTCCCAACGTTTCAAACAGAACCTTCTATCCCTTGAGTGAACGAGGAGCAGAGGCTGCAAACAATATTCACAACATCAAAAAAAATACTGCTCACTCAGGCACGTTCGTTGCCAAGAGTGGACAAATAGTTTACCAGACAGGAAAAACAAGAGCAATAACAGGAGCAAATCCCGCAATGCAAACCTCTTCACAGCGTTTGCCCTCAGGAGCATTGCCTCCCACAGCTTCACAGAGATTGCCCAAGGCATCAAACACAGTTGCCCTTGATAACGAAATCAATATGAAAAAGATCAAGAACGAGGGGTCTGTATTTTCAGCCGTTCTTGGAATAATTGCAGCATTGATGCTCGTCATCTTCCTTTCTCTTGGCATCTGGTTTATTATTTCACCGTCACAAATAACTGACGATAACCCAACCTATTCAATCACAGAAACGGAAACAGAATGGAATACAGAACACACGGAAAGATTTTAAAGGGTGTTGGCGGTCTTTACACGATAAAGCTTGTCGATAAGGACACCCACGAAAAAAGCTTTGATACTCCATCTCCTCTTGCATCAAGCCTTATAACCTGCTCGGCAAGTGGTTCGTTCAGACACAACCGCATCAAGCCCCTCGTTGGTGACAACGTTGAGCTTATCTACACCGATCACTCCCTGGCTGAAAACGATGCAAAGAACAACGATATAAGAATATCCGATATTCTCGATCGCAAGAACGAGCTTATCCGTCCTCCGATGGCTAACCTTGACGTTATGTTCATCTCAATGGCAGCAGCAAGTCCTGCACCCGTGCTTCCGACAATAGACAAGCTTATCTGCATTGCCGAGCACAACGATATCGAGCCCGTTATCATCATCGGTAAGTGCGACCTCGCACCCGAATATGCAAACGAGCTTAAAGAGATATATCAAAAGGCAGGCTACGAAGCATTCGTTTTGAGTGCCAAAACAGGTGAGGGTACGGATGCCATCAGAGAATACGTAAACAACAGACTCGATGGAAAAACAAGTGCATTTGCAGGTGCTTCGGGTATTGGCAAAAGCACTCTTTTGAATGCTCTCTTTCCCGATCTTGCGCTTACCACTAATACCATAAGCGTTAAGATCCAAAGAGGACGCCACACAACCCGTCACGTTGAGTTATATCCCATAAGTGACAAGGAAAATACAGGATATATTGCAGATACTCCCGGATTTTCTCTTCTCGACTTTGAAAGATTCAATTTCTTTGATAAAGAGGACCTCGCGTACAATATGCGAGAATTCCGTGACTATATCGGTGAGTGCCGATACACCAAATGCTCACACACAAAGGAAGAGGGCTGTGCAATTCTCGAGGCAGTAAAGGAAGGCAAAATTTCAAAATGCCGTCACGATAGCTTCCTTGAAATCTATGCGGCACTCAAAAATAAAAACAAGTGGGATAAATGATTTATTATGAAGGAATATAATAAATCCAATATCAAAATTGCAAGAGTATTAAAAAATATGACAAGGTGCGAAAAAAGCTTTGATATTTGTTTCTTAATAAGCAACTTATTTTAACTATCTTAACGGAGAATTTATGAAATCATACATTTTCATCGGTGGCAATGTGGACAAGTCTGCAATTGAGGGTGCCATTCAAGATGACGTACTCGTTATAGCTGCCGATTCCGGCTATGACAACGCCAAGACACTTGGATATGCCGAAAGATGCGATTTTATAGTTGGAGATTTCGACTCCACTAAGGAAAAAGCATTTTGCTCGCGTGCAAAAATCATTCGCGTTCCCTCCGAAAAAGACGAAACCGACACCCAGCTTGCCATAAATACGGCACTTGAAAACGGTGCTGACGAGCTGTATATCGTCGGTGGACTTTCAGGAAGACTTGACCACACGCTTTCAAATATCCATCTTCTTGAATCTCTTTCAAAAAAAGGTATAAGCGCGACTCTTTGCGATGGAAAAAATCGCGTAAGATATTTAAAGGAGCGCTCCTCATTGCTCATTTCAAGGAGCGACTATAAATATTTTGGACTCATCTGCTCTCAGAACGAGGCAAAGGGAGTCATCATCGAGGGTGCAAAATACCCCCTAAAAAATGCAAAGCTTGAAAAAAGCAACCCCTCGTTTGCAATTTCAAACGAAGTGACCGGGAATTTTGCAATGGTTTCATCCAGAACGGGTGGACTTTTTGTGATTGAGAGCAAGGAATAAGCAAAATAGCACTTTTCTTCATATAATGAAATTGACTACATAGTCAATTCACTTATTTGAGGTAAGAAATTATGAAAATCGTGCTCTATAAAACTCCAGGCATCATATCAGCATTTTTAAGAAAAATATTCGGTATCAAAAAAACAAAAATCTGATATCGGGAGGATTTATCCTCCCGATAATATCTGAACATAAATTTGAAATCAAATTTCAAAGGAAAATAAAAATGAACAAACAAGCAGAAAACACAGGATTTCTTCCTATAAATCGAATAGAAATGAACGAACTAGGTTGGGATAGACCTGACTTCGTTTACGTTACGGGTGATGCTTATGTTGACCACCCGTCCTTTGGCGTGTCAATTATTTCAAGAGTGCTGGAGGCAGAGGGCTTCAGGGTGGCAATCCTCCCCCAGCCCGACTATAAGAGCTGCGAAGCATTTAAGGAATTTGGCCGTCCCCGTCTTGGATTCCTTGTTACTGCAGGCAACATCGACTCAATGGTGGCTCACTATTCGGTTGCCAAGAGAAAAAGAAACTACGATTACTATTCTGCAGGAGGAAAGATGGGCAACCGTCCCGATCGCGCAACCATAGTTTACTGTAATCGAATTCGCGAGGCTTACGGTGACATACCGATTGTTATCGGTGGCCTTGAGGCATCCTTGCGTCGCTTTGCACACTACGATTATTGGGATGACAAGGTTCGTCGTTCCGTTCTTGTTGACTCCCGCGCAGATATTTTGACATACGGCATGGGCGAAAACATCCTTCGCAGAATCGCATTCCTTCTTGATAAGGGAGTGCCGGTTAAAAAGATTCGCGACGTAAGAGGCACCTGCTATCTTGCAAATCCGGAAGAGGCAGTGCATTATCCCATTGCAGCCGAATTTGATTATAACGAATTAAAAACCGACAAGAAAAAATATGCCGATGCCTTTGGCATTCAGTATAAAAACCAGGATAGCATCAACGGAAAAGCAATTATCGAGCATTATGATAACAAGGTCCTGGTGCAGAATCCTCCTATGCCTCCTCTTGAAAGGGACGAGCTTGACAAGGTCTATGCCCTTCCCTATATGAGAACCTTCCACCCCTCCTATATAAAGGAAGGTGGCGTTCCTGCCATCGAAGAGGTGAGATTCTCCATAACCCATAACCGTGGATGCTTTGGCGCGTGCAATTTCTGTGCACTTGCCTTCCATCAAGGAAGAACTGTTCGTTCAAGAAGCAAGGAAAGCGTTCTCCGTGAGGCAAAGATAATCACGGAAATGCCCGATTTCAAGGGATATATCCACGACGTTGGCGGTCCGACTGCAAACTTCCGTTATCCTGCGTGTGACCATCAGCTCACACACGGAGTATGCTCAAACAAGAAATGCTTGGCACCCACTCCGTGCAAAAACCTTAAGGTTGACCACACCGAATATATGGACATCCTCTCCGAGATAGAAAAGCTTCCCAAAATCAAAAAGGTGTTTATCCGTTCGGGAATCCGTTTCGACTACCTTATGTACGACGACAACGACGCGTTCTTCAAAAAGCTCGTTTCCGACCACGTTTCGGGTCAGCTCAAGGTTGCCCCCGAGCATATTTCGGATAGAGTCCTTGACTGTATGGGTAAGCCTCATATCGACGTTTATAACGCGTTTAAGAAGAAGTATTTCGACCTTTGCAAGCAGATCGGAAAGGAGCAATATCTTGTTCCCTACCTTATGTCAAGCCATCCCGGATCAACCGTAAACGAGGCAATCGAGCTCGCTTGCTACTTGAAAGCAGAGCATTATGCTCCCGAACAGGTGCAGGACTACTACCCTACACCGGGAACTGCCTCGACCGTCATGTATTACACGGGAATAAACCCATTAAACGGCAAAAAGGTATACGTACCCACAACCTATGAGGAAAAGAGTGAGCAACGCGCACTTCTCCAATTCAATAAGCCTGACAATGCACAAAAGGTGCGCTCAGCACTCATTAAAGCAGGTCGCGAGGACCTTATCGGCTTCTCAAGTGAGTGCCTTATCCGTCCCGAAAGAGCACCGTATTTTGATAAGAAAAAGAGTGACAAAAAGGGTGATAAAAACGGCAATCTGAAGGGTGACAAAAACAACTCCAGATCCCATAATAAGCCCACTAAATCATCACAAAACACAAAGAAAATCGATGCAAAACCCATAAACAAGGGTAAAAACGCATCAAAATCAAGCAAAAAGTTCGATAAGCTGACAAACAAAAAACCAACTAAAAACAGATAAGAAAAATCCCTGCAAAAGCAGGGATTTTTTGTGTCATTTATAACTTATTAATCATTATTTTTAGCATCAAATAATTCTTCCATTTTTACATTCAGTATTTTAGAAATGGTATATATTTCAATATCAGTCGCGTTTCTTAGTTGTCCTTCAAGTTTGGAATAACTTGTAGGGTTCATATCACAGCCCATTACTTGAATTTTTGCAATAAAATCCTTTTGCTTTATTCCTCGTTCTTTACGCAATTTTTCTATATTTTTTCCAACCATATTGGCATTTCCATATTCTTTTTTGCGAATTTTCATAAAAATACCTCGTTTTTTATTCTTTTTTAGAATGATATCTCAAAAAACGCTTGACAAAATTCCATTTTGGAATTATAATGTAAATAATTCCGAAAAAGAATATAAACCAGGAGGTAGTTATATGAAATTTTGTTCTAAATGCGGAAAAGAAATCATGGAGGAAGCTGTAATTTGTCCTAATTGTGGATGTTCAGTATCAACTCCTACAACAACCCCAAATGTCACAGATCACGATGAGATAAGTGTTGGACTTGTAATTTTATCCATTCTTATCCCCTTATTTGGAATTATTTATTGGGCTGTTAAAGCTAAAGAAACACCCAAAAAGGCTAAGGCATGTGGCATTGCCGGACTTATTTCTTGGGGTGTGTCTATCATTTTCTCTGTTATTTTCTCTGCAGCGACATTTAGTAGCATATTCAGTATCCTTGAATATATGTAATTAAGTTATAATTCAATTTAAAACTAATTAATTTATTAAAAAGGGTGTTCTCTTGCGAGGACACCCCTTTAATTGTTTTATATAGGATATTTGTGCAATGATGAAAGCAGGTAAAATTATATATCTCATAGCTTTTACAAAAAACGGCAGGTCATGTGACCTGCCGTATATTTTTATTTTACTGCTTGATTTCTTCCATGATGAATGCCTCAAGAATATCTCCAAGCTTGATATCGTTGAACTTTTCAAGTCCGATACCACACTCGTATCCTGATGCAACTTCCTTAGCATCGTCCTTAAATCTCTTAAGTGAGCTGATCTTATCCTCGAAGATAACGATACCGTCACGAACAACTCGAATATCACTCTGTCTTGTAACCTTACCGTCAGTAATATAAGAACCGGCAATAGTACCAACGTTGGGAACACGGATTGTCTGACGAACCTCTGCATGACCAAGCACAACTTCCTTGAACTTGGGAGCAAGCATACCCTTCATAGCTGCAGTAATTTCCTCGATGCACTCGTAAATTACGCGGTATGTTCTGATTTCAACGTTCTGTCTGTCCGCAGAATCCATAGCGCCCTTGTCAGGACGAACGTTAAAGCCAACGATGATTGCATTTGAAGCTGCAGCAAGCATTACGTCACCCTCAGTGATACCACCAACTGCAGAGTGGATAACTCTAACCTTAACCTCTTCGTTGGAAAGCTTCTGAAGAGATGCACGAACTGCCTCTGCAGAACCGTCAACGTCCGCCTTAACGATAACGTTAAGATCCTTGATACCTTCGGAGATCTGGTTGAACAAGTCGTTAAGATTTGCTCTTGCGTTAGCCTTGAAGAGCTCTTCCTTGGCCTGTGCCTTTCTCTGTTCAGCAAGCTCTCTTGCCATTTTTTCGTCAGCAACTGCATTGAATTCATCACCTGCAACGGGAACGTCTGCAAGACCGATGATCTCAACGGGAACTGAAGGACCTGCCTCCTTAAGAGACTTTCTGTTGTGGTCGGTCATGGCTCTTACACGACCAACTGCAGTACCTGCAATAACGATGTCACCACTGTGAAGTGTACCGTTCTGCACAAGAACTGTAGCAACGGGGCCTCTACCCTTATCGAGCTTAGCCTCGATTACGATACCCTTAGCATATCTGTTGGGATTTGCCTTGAGCTCCTTAACCTCGGCAACGAGGAGAACGGATTCAAGAAGATCCTCAATACCCTTATGAGTCTTAGCAGAAACGGGAACGCAGATAACGTCACCACCCCATTCCTCGGGAACGAGATCGTATCTTGTAAGCTCCTGCTTAACTGTGTCGGGATCGGCTGTGGGCTTATCCATCTTGTTGATAGCAACAACGATGTCAATTCCGGCTGCCTTTGCGTGGTTGATAGCTTCTATTGTCTGAGGCATGATACCGTCGTCCGCTGCAACAACGAGGATTGCAATATCCGTTGCCTGAGCACCACGGGCTCTCATTGCTGTAAACGCTTCGTGACCGGGTGTATCAAGGAAGGTCATATCCTTGCCGTTGATGCTCACTCTATAAGCACCGATGTGCTGAGTGATACCACCTGCTTCACCTGTTGTAACGCTTGTATTTCTGATTGCGTCAAGAAGTGATGTCTTACCGTGGTCAACGTGACCCATTACACAAATAACGGGAGCTCTTTCCTTAAGAGTTTCCTCTGTATCAACTGTATCGTCGAAGAGTTTTTCTTCGATAGTAACAACAACTTCCTTTGTAACGATAGCGCCAAGCTCATCTGCGATGAGGTAAGCAGTATCAAAGTCGATAACCTGGTTTACAGTAACCATCATTCCCATCATCATAAGGCGCTTAACAACCTCACCTGCAGTTACCTTAAGGCGTGATGCAAGCTCACCAACTGAGATCTCATCGGGAACAGTGATACTGATGGGCTGCTTCTTAACAACCTGCTGCTGTTTCTTCTGCGCGTTCTTGTCGAACTTGTTGTTCTGCTGCTGGCCCTTCTTGTTGAATTTCTGGTTTCCACCGCGAATGTCCTTTACGGAATCGGGTACGTAATTATCAAGCTTTTCGTCGTACTTGGACGCGTCATAGCTTGAACCTCTCATATCTACAACACGAGTAGCTGTGCTTCTGACACCCTTTTCACCCTTTGCAGTCTGCTCACGAACGATGGCTGTGGGCTTGAAGTGCTCCTTAGGAGCATTCTGATTGCCCTCATCCTTATCCTTGCCGAAGCCCATATTGTTTTGAGGCTTCTTGTTTTGCTGATTGTAAGGCTTTTGAGTATTGTTAAAGCCACCCTTGTTATCAAAGCTCTTGTTTTCAAAGCCCTTGTTGAAGGATCCCTTATCGCCCTGCTTGTTTGACTGATTGTTTCTGTCAAACTGAGGCTTCTGATTCTGGAATCTATCATTCTGCGCAGGTCTGTTGTTTCCTGCGTCGCGAGAATTTCTATCCATCTGGGGCTTCTGACCTTGAGGTCTGTTATTGTCTCTTTGCTGATTTGCAAAGTTATTTTGTGAACGGTTTTCAGGTCTTGCCTGCTGATTTTGAGGTCTGTTTTCAGTTTTGGGTTGTGTCTTTGTGCGTGCTTCCGCCTCAGCCTTAGCTTTTGCTTCAGCTTCAGCCTTTGCCTTTGCCTCTGCTTCTGCCTTAGCGCGTGCTTCAGCCTTAGCCTTTGCCTCAGCTTCAGCCTTTGCCTTTGCTTCTGCCTCGGCCTTAGCGCGTGCCTCTGCCTCCTTTGCAGCCTTTTCTGCCGCAAGCTCAGCCTCACGTGCTGCAGCAAGCTTTGAGGGAATATAGGTATCCCCAAAGATATAAGAATCGATATCCTTTATCTGATTCTGCTTTGTGAGAGAATCGAACAAAAGGTCAAACTCTCTGCCCTCAAGAGCACCCTGCGTTTTCGCAGTAATACCCTTATCCGCGAGAACATCGACTATGTCCTTGCTCCTTAATCCCAAATCCTTTGCTAATTGATTTACCTTAAATTGTGGATTTGCTGCCATTAGTACCTCCAAAAATTCCGTTTTCTGAAATCAAACCGTTCAAGTTTATTAAAAATCTTTTATTCCGTGAAATATTTGCTCACCATTTTATAAAAGCCCTCGTCCGTAATAGCCACGGCGGCAAGCACAGAGCTTTTTCCAACGGACGCACCCAAGGTGCCACCGTCGGCATCTATTTTGATTTTCTCTATACCGTAAGTGTTGCACTTATCGGTAATTTTTTTATGTGTATTATCTGACGTGTCGCACGCCTCAAGCACGAGATACACTCTCTTGCCCTTTTGCATAGCCTCGACAATCATCGGAACGCCGAAGATGAGCTTTCCTGCCTTTGCACAAAGCCCCAACGAAGTAAGAATTCTGCTATCCATCATTCACCCTGCGCTATCTCATTCTCAAGGGATGCAAAAACCTCTTCAGGTATCTCGCATTCAAGATGGGTTGCAAGTCTGCCATTCTTTTTTGCCTTGTTAAGACATTTTGCACTATTGCAAAGATATACCCCTCTGCCGTTCTTTCTGCCCGTAGTATCAAGCACGATTTCGCCCTCTGGAGTTCTGACAACTCTCAAAAGCTCACCCTTTGACTTTCTCTCGCAGCAGCCAACGCACTGACGAAGCGGAATCTTCTTCTTTTGTTCCATAAGTAATTATTCTGCCTTAATATCAATCTTAATGCCGGTAAGTCTTGCAGCAAGACGAACGTTCTGTCCCTCTTTACCGATCGCAAGGCTGAGCTGGTCGGGATTTACAACAACTCTGCAGGATCTTTCGCCTGTCATTTCAACAAAATCAACGGGAGCGGGAGCCAAAGCCTCGCTTACGTATTCAACGGGATCCTCATCGTATCTGATGATGTCAATCTTTTCACCGCCGAGCTCATCAACGATTGCGTTGATTCTCATGCCGTGGTTACCGATACATGCGCCAACGGGATCAACCTCGGGATCTCTTGACCAAACTGCGATCTTTGTTCTTGAGCCTGCTTCTCTGCAAATACCCTTGATAATAACAACACCGTCTGTGATTTCGGGAATTTCAAGCTCGAAGATTCTCTTAACAAGACCTGCGTGTGTACGGGAAAGAGTAACGATGGGACCCTTGCCCTCTTTATTTACCTGGAGAACGTATACCTTGATCTTATCTCCAACGTAGAGAACCTCACCGGGGATCTGCTCACTCTTAAGCAGTGTTGCAAAGCCGTTTGCTGTTTCAAGAAGGATATTGCCTGTTTCGGGATTGATCTTGCTTACAGTAGCTGTAATGATTTCATCCTTCTGGTTTTCATAAGCCTCCTGGATAGCGCGTCTTTCACCCTCACGGATACCCTGGATGATAACTGACTTAGCAGCTCCTGCAGAAAGTCTTCTGAAGTTCTTGGGTTTAACTTCCTTTTCAACGAATGAACCGAGTGTGTATTTCTTAGCGATCTTCTTAGCTTCTTCAAGAGAGATCTCTGTTTCGGGATTTTCAACCACCTCAACAACTTCCTTCTGCTGATAAACCTTGATATCTTCCTTGCGCTCGTCGATCATAACGCGAACGTTAGTATTGTTACCGTATTCCTTTTTGAAGGCTGAAACGAGAGCAGCCTCAATCTTTTCGTACATATATGTCTTAGGAATACCCTTTTCCTTTTCGAGCATATCAAGTGCGGCAAATAATTCCTTGTTCATTTTTCTTTCTCCTTAATTAAAAATCAAACACAGTGTGCATCTTTGCGATTTCATTTTTTTCAAATTCAATTTGCTCAGAGCCAAGATCGATAACGACCTTGCCCTCTTCTGAAAGTCCGACAAGTACGCCTGTAAACGCCTTTGAACCGTTCTTGGGAGCATAGAGCTTAAGCTCAACCTTTTCACCCTGGCACATAGAGATGTGCGCATCGGTCTTGATTTCTCTCTCGATTCCGGGAGAGGTGACCTCAAGGTAATAAGCCTCGTCGATGGGATCTGCCTCATCGAGCATGGGATCGATAGTTCTGTGGAACTTCTCACAAGTATTGATATCAATGCCCTCTTCAGAGTCGATTGTTATGCGAAGAATCTTTTTTGAACCCTCTTTAACAAATTCAACGTCCCAAAGGATGATACCCATTTCTTCAGCCACGGGCAAAACAAGCTCTGCAACCGTGCCGGCAATGTTTTTCTTAATCATATCCTTAAAATCTGCCTTTTCAAGAATTAAGAGTGGGTCGTTTTGGGACCCACTCTCAGCTTAGTATGCCTCATTATAACACACCTTTCTCAATTTTGCAATACCTTTTTATAATTTTTTGCATTTTTTTGCTTTTTTATTATTTATATATAAATATTTAAAGAAATATGTTTACAAAAAGAAACTTTCGTGCTATAATTATAGGAAGATTATTTAGAATGCCAAAATATGCCTTTCAAATAATCAAGTAAAATTCAAAGGAGACATAAAAATCCAATGAGTAAAGAAAAGAAAAATAATAAGGTTTTTTCAGAAAGCAATTTGCTTTTGTGGATATGTATAATCAGTAGCTCAATCTTCATCGGTCTCTATGCCTTGATAGATTTGATCACAGCAAATCATCCCCAGTGGCTCGGCATCGTTCTTTTTGCTGCAGATGCACTCTTTGTTATCATCATCTATGCAGTATACAAAAAGAAGCGCGACATTGAGCAGTCCTTTAAGGCCCAAACCCTTCTTATGGAAAAGGCAATGACGGGTATGATGAGACGCGTTAACGTTCCCTGTGTGCTCACACTTCCAAGCGGCACTATCGCATGGTGCTCAAAGGGCGCTCACAAAATGCTCGGTGTTCCCGAAAGTCTTCTTCAAAAGAATTTCAACGATCTTTGCGATGCAAAGATTGAAGATTTCATCGCAGCGCTCTCCAAAGCAGAGGGTGAAAACAGTGAAGCAACAGACCACGCTTCCCTCTCCACTACAATCAATCAAAGAAATTATCACGCAAACATTTATAAGCAGGAGCTTGGTCAGAATACTTATTACCTCATCACATTCACAGATTACACAGATTACGCAAAGCTTCTTCAAAAGACCGAGGCAGAAGCTCCCGTTGTGGCTCACATCGTTCTTGATAACCTCAACGAGATCGCTGAATACGTAAGAGTAAATTATCGTTCTGCCGCAAACGAGATTGAGGACATCCTCAAAAAGTTTGCCGAGGATATGAACGGCTTTATCAGAGAATATAATCGCGACAAATATATTATGGTGTTCTCACGAGATAAATATGAGGAATGTGCAAATAATAAGTTTGACATCCTTGAAACCATACGAAACGTAAGACTTGGTGACAGCTCCGTTCCCGTTACAATCTCAATGGGTATCTCCCTTGTGGGTAATACCTTTGAGGAGAGGGAGAAGAACGCGTTCTCAGCTCTTGAATTCGCACTCCAGCGCGGTGGTGACCAGGTTGCCGTAAAGACTGAAGAGGACGTTATCTTCTTCGGCGGTAGAACAAAGGGCGTTCAAAAGAAGAGTGGCTCATTTGCAAGAGTATTTGCAACACAGCTCACAAGCTACATTGCAAACGCAAGCAACGTTCTTATCATGGGACACGCAAATCCAGACTTTGACGCGATCGGTGCATGCGTAGGTGCTGCAAGACTTTGTATGTATTGCGGTCTTAAACCCAAAATCATCATGAATACTCTCCACCAGAATTTCAAGGCATGTACTGAAAAGCTCCTCACTCTTGAGGAATATAAAAACATATTCATCTCTGCAGAAGCAGGACTTGATATGATCAGCTCGGATACGCTCCTTATCATCGTGGATGCGAACAACTTCAATATCCTTGAATCATCCGACGTTGCAAACAACGTTTCAAACTTCGTCGTTATCGACCACCACAGAAAAGTGGCAGAGTTTGAAAACGAGCCCCTTCTCTCCCTTATCGATCCTTCCGCATCCTCTGCTTCAGAGCTTATTACAGGCATCCTCGAGCAGTGCCTTACTGCAGATTCAATGTATAAGGAGGAGGCAAACCTTCTTCTTGCAGGTATCATGGTAGATACAAACAACTTCACTCGCACAACCGGTACAAAAACCTTCTCTGCGGCAATGTATCTTCGTGGCGTTGGTGCAAATTCCGAAATTGCAGGCACATTCTTCCACGAGGAATTCAATAGCTTCCTGAGCGAAGCAAAGTTTAATTCGAACGTTACGATGTACCTTGATAGAATTGCTATCACCGAAAGTGACGGAAACGATCCGTCATTCGATAGAATAGCAGCTGCCAAGGCGGCAAACAAGCTCCTCACCGTAAAGGGTGTTGACGCCTCCTTTGCTCTTGTAAGCATCGATGACAAGATCCACATCTCCGCGCGTTCAAACGGTAGCATAAACGTTCAGCTCATTCTTGAAAAAATGGGTGGTGGCGGTCACTTTGACTCTGCTGCAGCGGCAATTGCCGACAGTGATATGAAGACCGTTCTCTATCACCTTAAGGATGCTATCGATTCCTATTTTGCGGAAAATTAACCAATTTAAAGATTTTTTAAGATTCATTTGATAAAATTTCAAAGTTAGGAGTACACGGCAATGAAAGTAATGTTAACACAGGACGTTAAGGGTCAGGGCAAAAAGGACCAGATTATTGAAGTATCTGACGGATATGCAAGAAACTTTCTTCTTCCCAAAAAGCTTGCAATAATCGCAGATGCCAAGGCAGTTAACGAGGCAAAAAATAAAGAGGCTTCAAATCTTCACAAGATTGAGGTTGCAAAGACTGAAGCAAAGAATATCGCAGATAAGCTTTCAAAGATTACAGTTAAGATCAATGAAAGTGCCGGCAACGATAACCGTCTTTACGGTGCAGTAACAACCAAGGACATCGCAGAAAGACTTTCTAAGGACCACGGCATCACCATCGACAAAAAGAAGATGGTGTTAAACGAAAGCATCAAGACATTCGGTACTTATAAGGTAGAGGTTAAGCTCTATGGCGCAGAGATAACAGGCACAATCACAGTGCAGGTTTCTCCTAAGCAGTAAGCGAGGATTTTATGAACGAAGAACTTAGCAGAAAATTACCCTTTTCCCTCATAGCAGAGCAGTCGCTCCTTGGCTCGATACTTATCGATCCTGCATCCATCAACGAGGTTGCAGACATCATCAAGGCAGATGATTTCTACATCACCGAGCACAAGCAAATATATCTTGCGGCAACAGAGCTCTTTATGACAAACAGAGAGATCGACGTAGTAACTCTTATCGACACTCTCGTTCAGAAGGGTATCTATAACAAGAGTGGTGGCGAGGATTATATCCGAACCATCTCCGAGGTAGTTCCCACAGCTCTAAACGTAAAGGACTATGCAAAGATAGTTAAGGAAAAGAGCGCACTTCGTCAGCTTATCGCAGTTTGTGGTGAGATTAACGAAACAGCCTATTCCGAGCAGGAGTCTGCAAGTGGCATCATCGAGCTTGCCGAAAGCAAGATTTTTGCAATTGCCCAGGGCAGGGACACAAAGAATTTCAGACATATCCGTGACGTTTTAGGCTCAGTATATAACAATCTTCACGAGCTTAGCACAAATCCCGATGCAGCTCACGGAACACCCACAGGATTTTCAGGCCTTGACAGAGTGCTTGTAGGTATGGGTAACTCCGACCTCATCCTCATCGGTGCCCGTGCCGGTATGGGTAAAACATCATTTGCTCTTAACATCGCAACCAACGTTGCACAAAGTGCAAAGAAAAAGGTTTGCGTTTTCTCACTCGAAATGAGTGCAGAGCAGCTCGTTTCACGTATCCTTTCAAGTGAAGCCCTGGTAGATAGCCACGAGCTCCGTTCAGGCAAGCTCTCAGGTGATTCTTGGGAAAAGATTGCAGATGCAAGCTCACGTCTTGCCTCCTGCGATATCCTTATAGACGATACGTCGGGCATTACAGTTACAGAAATGAAGGCAAAGCTCCGTAGAGTTGACGGACTTGGTCTTGTTATCATCGACTATCTTCAGCTTATGCAAAGTGACCGTCGAAATGACAATCGTGTTCAAGAGGTTGCTGAAATCTCCCGTGCACTTAAAATCATGGCTAAGGAGCTTTCCGTTCCGATTATTTGCTGTGCACAGCTTTCCCGTGGACCTGAAAGCAGAACCGATAAAAAGCCCATGCTTTCCGACCTTCGTGACTCCGGTGCTATCGAGCAGGACGCCGACGTTGTAATGTTCCTTTACAGAAACGAATATTATAAGACCGATGCAACTCCCGGTGAAAATAACGCGGCAAATATTGCAGAGGTCATCATCGCAAAGAATCGTCACGGCTCAACAGGAACAGTTAAGATGGGTTGGATCGGTCAGTACACTAAATTCCGTACCATCGCAGATAATATCGAAGAATAAAACGGCATAAAGGGGGAAGAAATATGAAATCGAATATTTTAGATTTGTACCGTTCTCCCTCCCTTTTAGCCAATATGCCTTCAAACACTCCCGTGCTTCTTGCACTCTCGGGAGGAGCTGATTCCACTGCGCTTTTGCACATTCTTTGTGAAGATGCTAAAAAAGCAGGCTTTCCTGTTTTTGCAGCCCACTTTCACCACGGCATAAGAGGTGAAGAAGCCGACAGAGATGCCCTATTTTGCCAAAGCCTTGCACAAAAGCTCGGTGTTCCCTTCTTTCTTGGAAAAGCCGACGTACCGACACTTGCAAAGCAAAACGGCAACAGCATCGAGGCCGAGGCAAGAGAACAAAGATATGCCTTTTTCAAGGAAATAATGCAAAAGCATTCCATTCCCATTCTCATCACGGCACACCATGCCGAGGATCAGATTGAAAGCATACTCCTTCACATCTTAAGAGGAAGTGGCATCACAGGTCTTTGCGGAATGAGTGAATGTCGCAGTCTTTCTGAAGGTCTTTATCTTGTTCGACCTATTTTAAGAGCAGAAAAGCAAAGTGTTTTGGACTATTGCAAGGAAAACGGCATCGATTTCGTTACGGATAGCACAAATTCCGATACTGAATACCAAAGAAATCACTTAAGGGCAAACGTTACTCCAAAATTAAGAGAGGTACAACCCAAGCTTGAGGATGCCTTCTATAAGCTCTCTCAGAGTGCAAACGAGGCAAACGACCTTATAAATTCTCTTGCCCTCTCATTCATCAACGAAAATGCGAAGAAAATTGAAATAGGTAAATTCAATCCTCTTCACAAAGCAGTAAAAGCAAGAGTGCTTTCTATTATCTTTGAGGATGCGTCGGGCGCAACCCTTGAGCGCGTTCACGTTGAAAGTCTTATCAAACTTTGTGAAAATGCAGTTCCCCACTCCTCAATTTCTCTTCCCGGCAAATTTTCCGCATACATTGAAAATGAGTGCCTTGTATTTGAAGAAGATGCCGAAAAGGAAAGATCCGAGCCTTTCGAGATTCCCTTCAAAAAAGGAGAATTCAGTGTGAACGGCGTAAGAATTTCAGTAGAAGAAAATCCCGAAAGTAACGAAAAGCCACAACGTCCATACGTCGATATCCGTTGCGATATCTTGTTTGATGACGCGTGCTTTCGTTCAAGAAAAGAGGGGGATTCAATTCTTGTATGTGGAATGCACAAAAAAGTAAAAAAGCTTTTAAATGAAAAAAGGATCCCATTAGAATTAAGAGAAAAGCTCCCCATTCTCACCTCAAACAAAGAAATTTTATGGATTCCCACAGTTGCTGCTTGTGACGGCATAAAATCGGGTAAAATAAAGGATGGAGAGAATTTCTTCAGAATAACAGTTAATTTTGAAAACAATTAGTATTTAATATAAACCACGGAGGTTTTTAATGAGAAACAATGTAAAAACGATAGTTTTTTATGTCGTTTTGCTTGCAGTGATTTTTATCACCATGTACTATATGCTCGGCGCTCCCAGTGCCCAGGATAAGCTCACGCATAGCGACATAATGGAATATTTCAAGGAGGACCGAGTTGCTGAGTTCGTAGTTTCACCCGAAAACGTTCTCACAATGCAGGTATACGACGTTGAAAAGGAAGGCATCCTCACTCCCGAAGACGTTAAGGATGCAAAAACTGTAAAGGTTACTTACGAGCTTTACAGTGTTGGGCTCTTCTATGAGGATTTCCAAAAATACGAGGACAGTCTTAATAACCTTAAAACATACAACTACGAAGCACCCGAATCATATCCTTGGTGGCTCACCTTGGTTGTTAATCTCCTTCCCTTCGTTCTTGTTGGCTTCTTGTTCTTCTACTTTATGAAGCAAATGTCAAAGAATAACGGTGGAGTTACCAATTTCGGCAAGGCAAAGGCACATATGCCCTTAAATGATAAAAACAAGGTAACCTTTGCCGACGTTGCCGGTGCTGACGAGGAAAAGGAAGAGCTTGTTGAAATCGTTGAGTTCCTTAAGGACCCCATGAAGTTCTCAAAGCTTGGTGCAAAGATTCCCCACGGCGTATTGCTCGTGGGCCCTCCCGGTACAGGTAAAACTCTTCTTGCCAAGGCAGTTGCAGGTGAAGCAGGCGTTCCCTTCTTCTCAATGAGTGGCTCCGACTTCGTTGAAATGTACGTTGGTGTTGGTGCAAGCAGAGTAAGAGACCTCTTCGACACTGCAAGAAAAGCTCCTGCAGCTATCATCTTCATTGACGAAATCGATGCAGTTGGACGTAGACGTGGTGCAGGTCTTGGTGGTGGACACGACGAGAGAGAGCAGACTCTTAACCAGCTTCTTGTTGAAATGGACGGCTTCGGTGCACACGAGGGCATCATCATTATGGCTGCTACAAACAGAGCTGACATCCTCGACCCTGCGCTTCTTCGTCCCGGACGCTTTGACCGCCAGGTCAAGGTTGGTTATCCCGACATCAAGGGACGTGAAGCAATCCTTCACGTTCATGCAAGAACAAAGCCCATGGAAAGCACAGTTGACTTCCACAAGATCGCTCAAAGCACCATCGGTTTCACAGGTGCAGACCTTGCAAACCTTCTTAACGAGGCAGCACTCCACGCGGCAAAGAATAACAAGAGCCTTATCGGTATGGACGATATCGAAAAATCATATATGAAGGTCCTCCTCGGTCCTCAGAAGAAGAGCCGAGTAAGAACTGAAGCTGACAATAAGCTCACAGCTTATCACGAGGCAGGTCACGCAGTTGCTTCCTACTATTGCAAGCACACCGACCCCGTAAAATTCATCTCAACAGTGCCCGCAGGTAATGCAGGCGGTGTTACAGTAAGCATTCCCGAGGAGGATGCATCCTACTCAACTAAAAAGCAGATGCTTGATTCCATCATCTTGGCTCTCGGTGGTAGAGTTGCAGAGCAGCTCGTTCTCGACGATATCTCCACAGGTGCTTCAGGTGACATTCAGCACGCAACAAAAATTGCAAGAAATATGGTTACCCGTTACGGTATGAGTGACAAGCTTGGCACCGTTCTCTACGGCTCCGACCACTCCGACACCGAGGTGTTCCTTGGCAGAGATTTCAATAATACAAAGAATTTCTCTGAAAAGATTGCAGCGGAAATTGATGACGAGGTTCGTTCCATCATTGAAAACGCGTATAAAGAATGCACACAGATCCTTACCGAACATATCGACAAGCTCCACCTCATCGCAGGATATCTTCTCAAGGCTGAATTTATGGACGGCGATCAGTTTAAGGCAGCTATGGAAAATGATCTCACGTTCGAAGAGATCGACGAGATAGCTAAGGAAAAGGAACGCAAGAGCCGTGAAGAAAACGAAGCAAAGCTTCTTGCTGAAAAGGAAGAGCAACGCAAGGTTGAAGAAGAGCTCCGTCGCGAAAAGGAAGAGCGCGAGAAAATGATGAACGCGCCCAAGGGTGAAACCTTTGATGATAACGATGACGACAGCTCCGAATCAGTTGAAAAAGAATAATCCTTAAAACAAATGCCGACCGCACAGGCGGTCGGCATTTTAAAATTGTTAAAGTACCAATATATATAATAAGGAACAAAATTATGAACTTGATTTTAGCATCCAAATCCCCGAGAAGAAAGGAAATCCTTGAAAACCTTGGTGTGAAATTCGATATAGTCACATGCGAAACGGACGAGCATACCGACGAAAAGGACGGCAAAAAGTACGTTGAAGAAATTGCTTATCGCAAGGGCAATGCCGTAAAGGAATTGCTCATAGGTGATGGCAAATTCGATGATGATATGATGATTCTTTCGTGCGATACTGTAGTGGTTTCTGCCGACGGAGAGATAATGGGAAAACCCGTCGACCGAGCTGACGCGAAAAGAATGATTCTTGCCTTTTCGGGCAAGCCGCACTTCGTTATAAGTGGAGTTGCACTCATCACAAAGCAAAAGACCGTTATCACAAGCGCAAGCACAACAGTCTTCTTTGACGAGATCGACGAGGATGACGTTGAACGCTATCTTGATACGGATGAGGCATACGATAAGGCAGGTGCATATGCCATCCAGGGATATGCATCCCTTTGGATAAATGGCATCAACGGTGAATATTTCAACGTGGTGGGACTCCCCGTAAAAAAGCTTTCCGACACCTTAAAGAACGAATTCAATATCAAATTGGCATAAAAAAGAGGAGCAAATGCTCCTCTTTTTATTTGATCATTTTGTTCCGAAAAGAACTCCTCTGATGATGCTTGAGGTCTTCTCTTCCCCAAATTCCTGCTTGAATACGTCGGTTGCAGGACCGCCCTGTGATACAAGACCATTCGCATAAACGTCAGTACGGGCAATTTTTTCTGCTCTGTCGCAAGCATTTGCTTCAAGACAAAGATATTCCGAAATATAAGTCAAGGTGTAGGCGTCAAATCCGGCTGAGCATTTCTTACCCTTTTTAGAGGTAGTTTCAGGCAATCTGATGCTATCATACCAGTGCTTTGGCTCTTCACCCTTTGCAAATCTTTCGGGCAAATGTGCAAATCTTGATTTCACTCCGTTAATAGAAGAGATATTTGCCTTCTTCTCACCCATCGTGTCATAAAGCTCGATGATAAGAGTGTCGTTACCCATCGCATAGATTCTGTCGTAGGAAAGTAAGGGAAGATCCTTATCCTCGGGTGCTATCACCAAGGTGTCCATCTTCATAAGACCGAAAAATCCCTTCGCACGCATTACCGACACGTGACCAAGACCACGTGCATTAAACGTCTCGCACTTAAATGTCAAACCCTTTGCCTTGAAGGTTTGAAATTCGCCAACCTTTTTAGGCTCAAGCTCATATTTTTCTTTAATTAAATTGATTATCTTGTTTGTCATATCTTATTTGCTCTCAAGCTCGAAATCCTTAAGACCTGCCTTGTGGAGCATCCATACTCCAAGAAGGAAGAGTCCCTGACCAACAAAGTTTACACCCTCTGCAATCCAGTTCATAGCCGCCTGTTCAAAATCCTTTGTTGAAAGGTATCCCATACCAAGACAGCAAACAAATGAAACTGCAAAAATGGCAATAACTGCAGGCTTCTTCATCTTCTTGGCAAGAATGCAAAGAGCAACGTCAAGACAACCAAGACCTGCTACCATAAGTCCTACGAATACAAACGTTCCACTAAAGGGCTCAACTGCAAGATGAGCCTTCTTCTTCTGGCAAAGCATAATGATAATGCCAAGTCCTGCAAGAAGGAATCCGATGGACTGTACGGGGAAAAACATCGCGTTAAGCTTTTCAAAATCGCAAACCTCGGCAGCATAAAGAAGCTTCCATGTAGCTTTGAGCGCGCCTGCCATAGCAACGTTAATAACACCTGCTGAGAAAAGCGCGAAAGCAAGCTTAGTCATCTTGTTGTAAAGATCGGAAAGAAGAATGATTGCTCCGATTGCAAAAAACGCAACGGGAATATAGTCAAAAAGCGCCATTGAGATTGAAAAATCGTTCATAGTCTTTTCTCCTTATGTAATTATTTCTTCTTGTTGAGGTGATAAATGGGAAGAAGAGGAATGATGATGGGTGTCTTGTCTGCATATTCGTTGTATGCAGGGTCGTCACCGTATCTTTCCATCTGACGCTTTTCAAGACGCTGAGCGCCGTTGAACATGATGTAAACGATAGCAATATAAGCAATTACTGCCATGATCCACTGACCGATGCCACTGTAAACGCAGATGCCACTAATGAACACACCTGTCCAGAAGATGATCTCACCAAGATAGTTGGGGCAACGAACGATAGAATAAAGCTTCTTTGTAGCAACGAAGTTGGGGTTTTCCTTCTTCTGCTCGGACTTCTGCTTATCTGCAACGGACTCAAGAATAAGACCGAAAATAGAAACTGCAAAGCCGATAACTGTAAGAACAACCTCCTGAGAAGCGTTTGTATAACGGAAGAGCATGGGAGAAACCTGCATTACGTAAAGGATGGAAACGAATACCCAAATTGTTGCAAGAACGAAGATGGGCATCTTCTTTTCACCGTTTTTAGCAAGAGTTTCTTTAGCAACGTCAGTCTTCTTGAAGGTGATGTTTTTAAGCTCACGAACAAGAAGGAATCCTGAAAGACGGGCACCGTAAGCTACGAAAAGTGCAGCTTGAACGAGCAATATCCAAAGGGGAGCGTTAACAACTCCCTCAACGGGAGCAACTAATCTCATAACGAGAACGGCGATACCGCCTGCTGCTACAGCAAAGCCGTAGCCGATTGAAAGAAAGTATACGAATTTATAAAATCCAACGCAGCAAGCAACTGCACATACTGCAAGAAGGATCCAAAGAAAATTCCAAGGCATGATTTTACTCCTTAATTTTATTTTTGTATTTTGTTGGTTTAATTCTAGTTTTGTTTGGAAAGGTTAGTTTGTTTTCACAAGCCAAGTGATTGCTTCGTCCACCTTTTCAAACTTATCAAAGCTTTTTGGTGGGAGGTGCAATTTTTTAAAAACCTATCCAACGCAAACTAACTATAATTACTTATTACCGAAATAGTTGTAGATGTATTCCTTAAAGCTCTTGTCACCTGTCTCTGTGTCACCTACGAGATCGTGTGAAAGTGTCCACTTAGAGAAGAGGATGATGTCGTGCTTGCCCGCCTTCTTGATCTTGGGAAGATTTGCAAGAATACCAAAGAGCCACTTGGGTGCCCACTTGATCTTGAGAGGCTTGCCTGCCGCGTCAAAGCACATAGCTGCCATCTCTTCATATGAGTATGTTTCCTTACCGCCAACGTCGTATGTAACGTTTGTATCATTCATGTGGTCAACGATGAAACGAGCAAAGTCAGGGCAGTCAACAACGTTAGCCTTAACGTGTCCATAGCCCTTGAGAAGCTGCATCTCGCCCTTGTCAACGTAGGGCTTGAATACCTTTGCAATGTCATAGAAGTAACCTGTGGGACGGTAGATAACGTATTCCATGGGCTGCTTTTTGATTTCTTCTTCAACAAGATACTTTGCGTGAAGCATAGGAACCTCTTCAGCACCGGGCTGATCGCAAGAAATAACAGAGATGTAGTTGAACTTCTTAACTCCTGCTCTCTTGCACTCCTCGTAAAGGTTCATGTTACCCTTATAGTCGATATCGTAGGATGTGAAACGAGTGGATGCACCTGTAAGTCCCATTGTTGTGATAACGATGTCTGCGCCCTCGCAAAGTCCCTTAAGAGTTTCGGGATTTGTAGCATCGATTGCTACGAATGTGTATTTACCCTCTGTGCCCTCAACGTTGCCCTCCTTAAGGTCGGCAGCAACGATCTCGTGGCCGTCAGCCACAAGGCATTTGAGAATATCTGCGCCAAGATTACCAAAAGCGCCTGCAAGTACAATTTTCATAATGATTCTCCTTAGTTGTTAATTGTTGTTTGAATATTAAATTTTGGTTTATAAAAACCGTTTTGAGTTGGAATTAGCTTTTGCCTTCCAACAATTATTTCTTGTTCTTCTCTTTCGCTCTCTTGTCGTTGATTATCTTCATGTGCTCGGCAGTGATGAGAGTTACACCGTTCTCCTTAGCCCAATCAACGCATCCCTTCAGTACAACTGAAAGGAACACTCTCGGTACGCCAAGAATAGTTTCAAGAGCATCGTCTGTGAATTTAACAACGTCGTCTGCGCGGTCTGCTGCGTAACGAACGGAGTCGAGAGAAGCCTTTCTTACCTGAAGAAGCTCAGCTCTCATTCTCGTCTTCTTGTGGAACCAGAAATTCTTGGAATCACGGTAACCGTAGTCAACGGGAAGGCTGGGGAAATCACTTGCCTTTACGCCACGAATGATAGCATCGCTATACTTCTTCTTCATGATGATTTTGTCAACCTTAAGAATAAAGTGTGCGCCAAACTTACTTGTAATACCGTTGAAATCGTGATAAGGTCCTTCATAGCCGTTAAGCTCACCGGGAAGATCCTTGTCTGCTCCGTCAAGCTCACGAACCCATGTGCATTCGATAGCCTGAATTGCATCTGTAAGCACCATGGGGCGCTTATCGTCGGGATTTTCCTCTTCAATCATACTCTTTTCAAGCTTGAACTTGCACTTGGGCATCTTGTCAGAGGGCTTGTCGCCGGGCCAAGAAAGCTTAACCGCTTCTTTAAATGTCTTGGGCTTGTCGTCGATGAAGTTGAGTGTGCACTTTCCATTTCTCAAAATGTTCTGTGCTGTGTTTGAAGAGTTACGGCAGCAAAGGAGCATTGCGTAATAGTCCTTGCCTGCAACGTAATAGGGTTGTACGAGTGAGTAGGGACCAAGGTTGGTTGTACCGTCCTCACAAAGTGTTGAAATGATAACTGTGGGCATAGGGAAAAACAATGATGTCTGATAGAAGTTATCCACTATGCGAAGATTTTCAAAACTGCTCATGATTAGTCTCCTTTTAAAATGTATAATTATTTTATGAACAACTTGTTTAAGATGGGTGAAAGCTCGTCAAAGCTCTTTTTCGCAACCGTCCAGGTTAAAACAGACTCGGCAACAAATTGAGAAAGGAATTCGCAATTTTCATATTCTGCCGCACGACACACGTTTAAAATCGGCTCAGCGATTTGACCTCTTAACACCTTGTGGTATCCACTTACTGAGTTATTGAAGGACTTGATTGCCTCAGGAGAAGTAAATATTCCCTTGTTGCTTTCCATAAATTCCTTAAGCTCTGTGTGGATGTATTCCACTATTTCGATAGGAATCTTTGTTTCTTTGCTTTTTTCGTTGATGTTGGCAATTCTCTTTTGCCAATCCTCAAGCAAAAAGGTGGCAATAAGCATATCCTTGGATTTGAAGTAATTATAGAATGTTCCAAGGCCCAAAGAGCATCCCTTGGCAATGCTTCTTATTGTAACGTTCTCATAGCCTTCTCTCTCAATTTGGCGTTTTGCCTCGTCGAGGAGCATGCCGCGAACGTTTTCGATTATTTTAGGCATTTTATCACCCCTTTATTTATTATGAACTTGTTCATAATATTATACAACATATAAAAAAGATTGTCAATAATTTATCAATATTTTTTCGATGTTTTTTTACAATAAATACACAATGAAAATTTAGTTGGATATCGCTATATATTTTCAGCTATTTCTCACCTCTTTGTCTATTCCTACAAAAAACCTAAAAACATTGTGAAAAAATTATTTTTCATTGACAATAGGGTATATTTACATTATAATATATATATATTATTATTTTATCATCGTGCCTACTATTTAATATTCTTGTTTATTTGTGACATTAATATAAAAATCAATAAAACGGAGGTATAAATATGGAATTTAAACAATGGCAAGGCTTCCAGGGAGAAACCTGGAAAAACGAAATCAACGTTCGTAACTTTATCAAGAAAAATTATGCACCTTACCTCGATGAGCCAGACTTCCTTTGTGGTCCTACTGAAAGAACCAACAACTCAATGGCAAAGCTCAACGCCCTTCTCAAAGAGGAGATGGCTAACGGCGGTGTGCTTGACATCGATACTGAACATACAACAACTCTCACATCCCACGCACCCGGATATCTCGATATCGATACAGACATTATCGTGGGTCTTCAAACAGATGCTCCCTTAAAGCGCGCCGTTAACCCCTTTGGCGGTATGAGAATGGCAAGAAGTGCTTGCAAGTCCTATGGATATGAGGTTTCAGATACTATCGAAACCGAATTCAGATATACAAAGACACATAACGACGGTGTTTTCAGTATCTATACAGATGAAATCAAGGCACTCAGGCACTGTGCAATCCTCACAGGTCTTCCCGACGCTTACGGTCGAGGAAGAATCATTGGTGACTATAGAAGAATTGCTCTTTACGGTGTTGACGTCCTTATCGAATTCAAAAAGGCAGACAAAAAGTTCTATGGCAAAAAGGCCATGGACGTTGACAATATGAGACAGCTTGAAGAGCTTCATGAGCAAATTAAGGCTCTTGAAGACCTCAAGAAAATGGCAGCATCCTATGGCTTTGATATTTCTCAGCCTGCATCCAATGCTCGCGAAGCAATCCAATGGACGTACTTTGGTTACCTTGGCGCGAATAAGGAGCAAAACGGCGCTGCAATGAGCTTTGGCCGTTGCTCATCCTTCTTCGACATCTATATTGAAAAGGATATCCGAGAGGGCAAGCTCACCGAATCAGAGGCACAGGAGCTTATCGACGACCTCGTTATAAAGCTCAGAATGGCTCGTCACTTGAGAACTCCCGATTATAACGAGCTCTTTGGCGGTGATCCCATGTGGATTACAGAGTGCGTTGGCGGTACGGGTGAAACTCACAAAACACTCGTTACAAAGACTTCATATAGAATTCTTAATACACTTTATAACCTTGGCCCTGCTCCCGAGCCCAACCTTACAGTCCTTTGGAGCGAGTCACTCCCCACCCCCTTCAAAAAATTCTGTGCAAAGGTTTCTATCGATACCGACTCCATTCAGTACGAAAATGATGACCTTATGCGCCCCATCTTCGGTGACGACTATGCAATCGCTTGCTGCGTTTCCGCAATGAAGGTCGGAAAGCAGATGCAGTTCTTTGGTGCAAGAACAAACCTTGCAAAGCTCTTGCTTCTTGCTATCAACGGTGGTGTGGACAATATGTTCGGCACACGCGTTGGCCCTCAGATGCCTGTAATGGAGGGTGAATACCTCAATTACGATCAGGTTTATGACCGTTTCAAGTCATATCTTGCTTGGCTTTGTGAGGCATACGTTAAGACAATGAACATCATCCACTACAGCCACGACAGATATTCCTATGAAAAACTCCAGCTTGCTCTCCACGATACTGAAATCGATAGACTTATGGCATTCGGTATTGCAGGCTTCTCAGTAATCGTAGACTCCCTCTCAGCCATTAAGTATGCAAAGGTTAAGCCCATCAAGAACGAAGAAGGTATCATCGTTGACTTCGAGGTTGAAGGCAACTTCCCCAAATACGGCAACGTCGATGACCGCGTAGACGAAATCGGTCAAAAGATTATCAAGAGAATGATGAAGGAGCTTCGTCAGACTCCCACTTATAGAAACGCTATCCATACTCTTTCCGTTCTTACCATCACCTCAAACGTTGTTTACGGTAAGAAGACGGGCGCAACTCCCGACGGAAGAAAAGCAGGTGAAGCATTTGCTCCCGGTGCAAACCCCATGCACAACAGAGAATTAAACGGTGCTCTTGCATCCCTCAACTCTGTTTCAAAGATGCCCTATAGCGATGCTATGGACGGCATCTCCAACACCTTCTCGATCGTTCCCGAGGCACTCGGCAAGACAAGATACGAAAGAGTAGAAAACCTTGCAAACATCCTTGACGGTTACTTCCGTCAGAATGCTCACCATATCAACGTAAACGTTCTTAGTCGCGAAACTCTTATGAAGGCATATGAGAATCCCGAGCTCTATCCAAACCTCACGATCCGTGTTTCGGGATATGCAGTTAACTTCTGCCGTTTGTCAAAGGAGCAGCAGAGAGAGGTAATTTCAAGAACCTTCCACGAAAAAATGTAATATGACAGGAAAGATTCACTCCTTTCAAAGCCTTGGAACAGTAGACGGACCGGGTGTTCGTTCGGTAATCTTTATGCAAGGGTGTCCCCTTCGCTGTGCTTGCTGTCATAATCCCGATACCTGGGATTTTGAGGGCGGACAAGAGATGACCGATCAGGAGCTTGCTAAAAAGGTACTTCGTTATCAGTCTTATTACGGTGAAAACGGTGGTGTTACAGTTTCGGGTGGAGAACCACTTATGCAATCGGAATTTATTACCGGATTGTTCAAAGAGCTCAAGTCCTGTAAAATACACACTGCCCTTGACACAAGTGGTTGCATACTTAACCATAAGGTAAAGGAATTGCTTAGCTATACCGACCTCGTTCTTCTCGATTTCAAGTTTACAAATGAAGAGGATTATCTCAAATATACCAAAATGGAGATGAGCTCGGCAAAGGAATTTCTTTATTACCTTGAAGAAATCAAAAAGCCAACCTGGATAAGATACGTGGTAATTCCCGGACTTAACGATGACGAGGATTCAATCTCGGACATCGCATACTTAAAAGACAAATATGCTTGCGTCGAGAAAATAGAGTACCTTCCCTTCCGTAAGCTTTGTCTTGAAAAGTATAACGAAATGGGAATCGAGTTTCCATTAAAGGATACGCCCGAGGCAAAACAGGATTTCATCGACGAAATTTATAGAAAATACGAAAAAGCACTCAGTTAACTGAGTGCTTTTCTTTATTTTGAGTATTAAACAACCTCAATGCCGTCAAACATGGCACATTTAGGACCGTTATAGCTTTCGTATGTGGTAGCTTCACTCGAAAGTCTCATATTGGCAAGAGCCACACTGAGCTTTCCGCTGATGGAAATACCCGTCACGGGGATCTCCTTTTCTCCGTCAAAGTAGTAGCCAAGACGAACCTCACCACCGATATAATCGTTATAGATATCAACCTGAAGTCCCGACATAGAAGCACAACGGAAATAGGGCTTGCTTGCCTTTTCCTTATCAGTAAGCGTGCCACACTCAAGCTTCATGCATCCGAGGTTGCCCGTTGCAGGCTCACCAAGATACTGAGCATATCTTGTGCCACCCCAAAGTGCGATCGCCTTGCCGTCCTCGATGATTTTTCTATCTACCAAGGTAACACCGTCCCCGTCAAAGGAGGATGAACGCACGCTTCCTGTAACCTCACCGCACATCGTCAGTGTAATTCTGTCACCCTTTGCATCCTTTTGAATGTCATCCCCTATTGAAAAGGCGTTGGAATGCTGATAAACGGCTGAGAAATTGAGATTTCCAATAAAGTTTGCCATAAGTCTTTCAAGCTCGGCAGCATCGATAATAACGGGGCAAGATATCTTCTTATCAGGAGCCTTTGCCTCATATCTGTCCTTAACCTCGCGCATCTTGGTTGCGATTTCTTCAACCACAAGTGCATGATTAAATTCTGTGAAATTATACTGCTCGTAAAGCTCAACGCTTTCGTCACCGTTGAACGTGGGAATGGCCTCAACCATCGCACGATACTTAACCTGTGTCTTATCGATTCCACGACTGTTCTTTACAAGCACAGTATCCTTATAAACGAATATTTCAAGTGCATTTATAGAGCCACCCTCAACGCAATCCGCCTCAAAGCAAGCCTTTGAAATAAAGGATGCAAGCTCGTGGGGCTGATAATTTGCAAAGTTGGAGCTTGAAACGTATTCTCCACTCTCGTTTTCAGGAAGAGAATAGGGCTGATTTGCGATGATCTGCGCCTTCTTCTTTGCCTTTTCAATCTCCTCGGCAATGGTCTTATCGTCATATGAGGAGTAAACCGAGAAGGTTGCCTCACCAAGTCTTTCGTCGTGTGCAACGTAAACGGTAACCTTCACGTCATTTGTGTCCGTGCTTCTCACAGTCTCAAGATTCTTGTGAACAAAGAAAAGCTCGGTCGATTCTGTTCTGACAGAGGAAACTCTCCAATCGGAGATGCCCTCAGTACCCTTAAGTATATTAATAATCTTGTTTGTCATGCCAATTTCACCCTCACTTTCAAAGCAGGTCCGCCGTCGGAAACGCGTACCCATTCCTTATATCCCTTACCGCAAGAGCCGGAGCCGATTATCTTAAAATCGTCGGATACCATCGAAATTGATTTGAGTAATTCGGGAACGGAGCCACTCATAACAACAGGAGACACGTAATTGTCGGTAAGCTTGCCGTCAATGATCTCAATTCCGTATTCAGCAGTGCACTGAATCTGCCAGTTTTTTGGGTCTTCCATGCCATTGTTGGTTTCAAAGAGCATGTATCCGTGCTTGATTGAAGCAATCATATCCTCAAGCTTGTCCTTGCCGGGTGAGAAGAATGTGTTTGTCATTCTTGAATATGCTTTTCTCTTATAGGACTGACGTCTGCCGTTGCCGGTAGGCTCAGTTCCAAGCTCCGTTGCGGAAACAAGGTCGGAAATACCTGCAACAAGAATACCGTCCTTGATAATTTGTGTATCGTGAGCCAAAACACCGTCGTCATCAAAGAAATAGGATGCAGTTGAGAAGGTCGCAGCAGCGCCATCGTGCATATTGCAAATGGGAGACGCAACGTAATCACCAACGAAATATTTCGCAAGTGCTCTGTCCTTTACAAACTGGTCCATCTCAACGCCGTGACCAAACGCCTCGTGCGCGATAAGACCCGAGATTGAGGGATCGGTAATAACGTCATATACACCGGGAGTGATGGGCTTGGCAGTAGCAAGCTTTTCACACTTGTGAATGAGTGCATCAATGTGTGAGGGGATCTCTTCAAGAGCCTCTCTCATAAGATTTGAATAAGTTCCCTCTCTTGCCATAACCATCTTGCCGCCGTCACGGTAAACACCCATGGTCATAACGTTAACCCAAGAATAAAACTGGTCAAGCTCGCGATTTTTGGAGATAAAGAGCTTTGATACAGTAAAAGGCATTACTGCAACGATTACGTTCAAAAGCTTCTCACTCTTGGAAAGAATGGCATCTCTTATCTCAACGCATCTTGCAAGAAGATCCTCGTCGGAAAAATCGTCAAAATCGCACTCGCGACTAAAGGATTTTGTCATAGGCTCATCCTTTGGGATGGAAACCTCAATTTCGGATGAAACAAGGCTCTCTTCCACCTTAACGGACTCAATTATCTTTGAGGCAAGAGCAGAAATGTCCCCTGCGATATCGTCGATTGAATATTCAAAGAAGGCGCGACCGTTGTGCATCTTGACAACGAAACCACACTCAGCAGCACCGCCCTCACCAATATCGGATGTGTTTCGATTCACGCGAATGGCACTTGACTTAACGTCCGAGCCAAGCACACCAACGTATGCAAAGCTCTTGCCAAGCTCTGCTACAAGCTGTTTGCACGCTTCTCGTCTGGAATTTAAGAAATCAGAAAATTGCATTTTTATACCTCCTGTTTACTGATTTTATATTAAATCTATTGTATCACTTTTTTTCACCTCTTGCAATAGGAACAACACATAAAAAACCTATATTTTCCGATAAAAATGAAGTTTTGCTATTGTAAATTTCTTTTTTTAATGGTACAATAATTTTATACAGTTATATTTTGACAAGGACATATAAAAATGATAAAAAACAAAAACACTTTGATTCTTATTTTAACACTTGTAGTTGCTATTATCATCCTTCTCTTGCTTTCAGTTGCAGTGGTGGACAGCGTTATTATTCCTGCCTTAAATCCCAATTTTGGTTGGATGGAAATGCCCATCGACGAGGGTATGCCGTTGGCAGAGGCAAAGGAAATGCTCACATCACTTGGCATCGCATATGAAATAAAGCCCACTGATTCAAGAGTGGCAAATCGAGTTGAAAAATTTGACGCGACCACAAAAGAGGAAAACGGAGTCCTTCTTGTAAAGGTTGGCACAGCCATCACCTTGTACGGAAACGAAAAGGATAAGACTCAGGTCATTTATCTTACCTTTGATGACGGCCCCACACGCGATAACACCCACGATATCCTCGACAAGCTTCAGGTGTACGGCATAAAGGCAAGCTTCTTTGTTGAAGGTAGAGACGTTGAACGCTATCCCGAAAGAATGGAAGCAACCTTCTTAAGAGGTCACGTGTTCGCATGCCACTCCCACACGCACGAGCTTGCAAACGTATATTCATCAGTTGAAGCATTCGTTGACGAGATAAAGCAATACGAGACTGCCATGATCGACGCTATCGGCAAGGAGAATTTCGATTCAGTCCAAAAGATAATGCGCTTCCCCGGCGGAACAAATAATGCATACCTTACCAATGCAGAAGCACTTGAATACATACAGGCAGCAAGAGAGCTTGGCTATAAAATATACGACTGGACAGCTCTTACCGGAGATGCCGAGGGCAATTCAGATGCAGCAAGCTTTATTTCCTATCTTGATAAGGGACTTGAAAAGGCAAAGAGCACCGGTCTTGACCTCATCGTCTTAATGCACGACAAATGGTCAACCAACGAGGCGCTCAACGATATCATCGACCACCTCATTGCAAAGGGCTATTATTTCGACACCATCGATAACTGCCCCGAATACACCTTTGCTGAAAATTAACAAAAACAAACCCAAGACGCACGTCCTTGGGTTTTATTTGTTTGATTTATTTTGAAAATTTTGGGGTAAACTCCTTCTTTGCCGACTCCTTTTCTTGCGAAAATCCGTCAAATCCGAGTGAAAGTGCATATTCAAGCACGTCGTCATATTCAAAGCTTGTGAGTCTTCTTTTAAGATTCTTGGGAGCATTTTCGTCAACCCAGTCGGGAGTATATTGCCTCATAAGGCTCAAGGTCACGTCCTTTGTGGGCAGTATTTCGGATAAATATTTAAGAGCCGCCTTTGAATCCTCTCTGCATCCCGGCAAAACAAGGTGACGAACGATAAGTCCGCGCTTTGCCATTCCGTTTTCGTCAAGAGCAAGCTTGCCAACTTGTCTGTACATCTCGCATATTGCCCTTCCTGCAACGGTCGCATAATTCGGCGCTGACGAATATTCCCTTGCAAGTGCATCATCAAAATACTTAAAATCGGGCAGATAGATGTCCACAAGTCCGTCAAGTGCCTTGAGCGCCTCAATACTCTCGTATCCACCACAGTTATATACTACGGGAATATGGAGTCTTCCCTTCACCCCTTCAAGTGCTCTTGCCACAAAAATGGAATATGGAGTTGCCGTCACAAGATTTATGTTGTGAGCGCCCCTTTCTTCAAGCCGGAGCATCTTGTCTATAAGCTCGTCCTCGGTATATTTTCTTCCTACTATCGTACGACTTATATCTTTGTTCTGACAAAAAACGCATCGAAGATTGCAGCCCGAAAAGAATATAGCACCCGAACCGTTTTTGCCGCTTATACAAGGCTCTTCCCAAAAATGAAGGTCGGCAGAGCCAATAACGTATTCATTTGTAGCACCACAAAATCCACGTTCTCCGTTTTCACGATCGATCGCACAGTAACGTGGACACATCAAGCATTTGCTCATTTGCTTCCTCCTTCAAAACAGATTAAATGCGTGGGATCGCCTTAACGAAGGCTACCCTTTAAAAAACCACGGCGTCAAAGCCTTATAACAAATTAAATTATACACTTTTTCTCATATTTTTTCAAGTATTTAATTGATTTTAAAGGGCTTATATTGTATAATATGAATATACATCCACTTTGGAGGCAACTATGAAGATTAAAACAGCTGAAATTTTATGCGTTGGAACAGAGCTTCTTCTTGGAGAGGTGGTTAACACCAACGCCGCATATATCTCACGCGAGCTTGCAAGGCTCGGTATATCCGTTTACCACTCTTCCATGGTCGGTGACAATCCTGCACGCCTGGCAACTGCCGTAAAAGCTGCACTTGGTAACGCAGACCTGCTCATTATGTCGGGTGGTCTTGGACCTACCTATGACGATCTCACAAAGGAGACCGTTGCAGAGGCACTTGGACTCCCAATGGTTCGTGACGAAAAGATTCTTCGTGAAATTGAAGAATTCTTTGCTTCAATGGGTAAAATCGCGCCTCCCAACAATGCAAAGCAAGCCGATATCCCAAAAGGAGCATTTGCCATCCCAAACAGAACGGGTACTGCTCCCGGCATCTTCATTGAAAAGGGTGAAAAGGTGGTTGTTCTTCTTCCCGGCCCTCCATTCGAGCTTCAACCAATGTTTGAGGAATTCGTTTTTCCCCGTCTGAGAGAGATGAGTGATAAGATACTTATCAGTCACAACGTTCACATTATGGGAATGGGTGAAAGCGACGTTGAAATGCACCTTATCGACCTCATGAAAAACAGTGCAAATCCATCCCTTGCCCCCTATGCCAAGGAGGGAGAGATGCGCCTTCGCGTTGGCGCTCTTGCTTCAAGTGAGGAGGAGGGCGAGAAAATGTGTGCCGAAATGATAGAAAAAATAAAAAATTCACCCGTCGGTGAATATATATATGCCCTTGATGCCGAAAATATAGAAAAGATAACTGTTGAGGCGCTCAAGGAAAAAGGACTTACCTTGTCTTGTGCAGAATCCTGCACAGGAGGCTATCTTGGCAAAAGACTCACTGATATTTCAGGAGCAAGCGCAGCTTTTCTCGGTGGCTTTATTACCTATTCAAACGAAGCTAAAATGAAGCTCCTCGGAGTTAAAAAGGAAACTCTTGATGCCTTCACTGCAGTATCGAGAGAAACTGCTTGCGAGATGGCAAGGGGAGCAAGAAATGCACTCGGCTCGGATATCGGAATCTCTATCACAGGTGAGGCAGGTCCCTGTGCCGATCCCTCCACAAAACAGCCCGTGGGCACTGTGTTTATCGGCATTTCCACAAGTGAAAGGACCTATGCAGTCGACCTTAAAATTTCACCGAACCGTTCACGCGATTACATCAGACGCGTCGCGGGAAGCCGCGCACTCAAGGAAGTGCTTAAATTGATAAATTATTACTGTTAAAGTTTTGAATGTTTACAATTTATTAACATTTTTCCTTTGATTTTCTATTGACATTTACTACCCCTTGTATTAAAATATTATTGGAGAATTGTATAACTATACAATTTTATTTAATTTGAACCTTTTCTTTTCACTTGAGAAAACGAATATTACACCGGATAGTGATTTGCCTTTTATCATTTTTCTCTCCAAACGTATCCGTGCATGCTTGCCTGGTTATCGCAATCAGAACAAGTAAACCTCCACCACTTTGTAATAGACCCGTTTTCTCAAGTGACCATTAATATAACCTTAAGCAATGCATCTGCATTGCTTTTTTGTTTTTCCTTGACATAAAATAATAATGTGATATAATTAAGATAGAAATCGTATAGGAGGAATTTTATGAAGAAGATAAAACGTCTGGTTTTATTTGTACTTATAGCTATAACATTGACTGTTCTGACGTCATGCACCATCGTCCCATACAGATTTGAGTGGGAGATAAACACAGTCAAATGTGACGTGACCTATATAAACGGCACTACTCTCAAAACCGATATTCATCAAGGTGTTTATTATTTTAATTTAATGGGAATTCATAGCCAAAGCACCTATATCAATTTTTTTGAAAACGGCACACTCGTTTTCAAGCCCTTCAACGGAGAGAAAATGAGTGGCACGTATAAATGCAAAAACAATGGTATTCAAAACACGACCATCTATATCACGCTCGAAAACGGAGATAGCATCGAGGCACTTGGCTTTGGTGGATATTTCGAGGACATAGTAAGATTTGAATATCAGAATGCAGAATATGAGTTTTCCTCCATGCTTTCCTCAGATGACGTTTGCAAAGACCAAGAGGAATTTAACGAGCAGCTAAGAGAATTGGCTGAGGATTTAAGATATTTCGAGGGAAAAAATATCGGATATTTCATCCCCTGCACCATCGAGCTTGACGGCAACGGCGGAGCAACACTTATATGCGAGGACGGAGAGATTGATCTCTACTCCGAAAATCTCGGCGTTGTGGCAATCAGAGTTACAGATAACAACGAGGTGATTTATCTCGATAAGCTGGAAGAGGGTGAGTGCTATTTTTACAGTGGACATCCTACGGATTCTTACACTCAAGAATCCTCCACAATCATAAACCTTTATTATCTCGATCCCCTTCCCGAAAAAGAAGAAGAGGAAAATCCCACGACTTGCACGATTTTTGATATTTATCCCGAGCTTGCAGGCTATTATGACGAAGGTGCAAAAAACAAGATAACCGTTACAATGTCGCGAGAGCTTGTGAATCAAGGACTTGGATTATCCAATCATTACAATAGAATCACAAGCCAGGAGGATATAGATAATATCCTCTTAGATCTTAAGTGGATGCTGCTTTGGGACTACGGACCGCCAAGCGATGATTACTTAAATAACGTCTATAGCATTGATACGATAACCATTTCACATAGCTCCGGTGCGCTCCCCGAAATCACGATATCCAATTACTACGATAGAATAAAGGTCGGTGATACGTGGTATTTCCATAATACCTATGAATTCCCCGGATTTATTTACGTCGGCTCATTTATGAAATTTGCATGCGAGGATTACAATGCAGAGGTATATAAAAACGGTGAGCTTGAGGGAAGCACGGATATTCTTAAGGATATCGAATACATCGTCGACACAGACCAGGATCACTCCTATTTTACCTTCTCCCACGACACAAAAATAACACTCGTTACAGAATTCGGTGAGATCACCGTCTATGACGCAACTCATTTCAGATACAAGGGACTATTTTATCTTGTTGTTGGAGAAACAACGTTTGAAGAGCTTTATCAAATACAAGTAAACGAATAAACAAAAAGGCACTTGCTTTTGCAAGTGCCTTTTATTTTCGCAATGATGGATAATAGAATAAACATACTGTGTCAGCAAAGCCTTGTCGGTTGCTTGCTTACTACCGTCTTTCAAAGCCGTGAACGAATCCGTTGACGTCGGCAGAGCATACGTCACCTCCGATTACCGTATTGCGATAAACGAGAATGTTGATATAGACCTCTCCCTCGTAGTCGGGATAGTTTGTTACCGTATATGTGTACCTCATCACGTTCTTTTTCTTGAACGTTGAAAGATCAAGCCCCTGACCTCTTTGAATCTCATTGTATGCTGCAAAGATTTTGTCAAATTCCTTTGGAATGAGAACCTCCTGCTCCTTGATGGCATCGGGATCGACCTCCCAACCGAATTGCTTGATAAAATTAATTCTGTCTTCGTTGGATTTTATCCTTTCATAATTATAGGTCGCATTCACACCTACAAGCGTGGCATCTTCACCCTCCACCACACTCGGAACAAATGCGATAAGCGTTATAAGAGCAGTCAAAGCCAAGCAGACAACTGCAAAAAATTTGATTGTATTTGCATGAAACGAATAGATAAACATTCTTTGTCCCCCTTTTAGAGTATATCTGTTTGATTATATGCTCTTTTTACCTCATTAATTCCACAAGCAATCATTTTTTCAAGCCTTGATTTGCCGGCATATAAAACCGCATCAAAGCTTTTTACAAGACGAAATACCCTTGACGGCTGCCTTGCCACCCTGTAAAGCCACTCAAGATGCAATCTTCTTAAGCATTCCGAGGCCCGTTCCACCTCACCCGACCACACGTCAAACGAGCCTCCAAGACACGCGACCACTTTTATTGCTTGGGTTTGTTCCATCAATTTTAATGCAAAGCCTTCTTGCCTTGGAAATCCAAGACACACGATAACTATATCCGCACCCGATTTTTCTATCATTTTTATGACGGCGCTTGTGTGCTCCTTTTTAAAATATCCGTGAAATGCTCCACAAGGAATAAGACCCGGATATTTTATAAGCATATTTCTTGCCGCCCTGTGTGCAACACCCCGTTTGCCTCCTAAAAAGAATACCCTTGCCCGAGTTTTGCTTGCAACAGAAATGAGTCCCTCTCCAAAGTCGATGCCGGGAGTGGTGTGCTTTACCTCGTTGCCAAGAATTTTTCCAACAAGCTTCAAGCCAAATCCGTCGGGCAAGGACACCGACGACGAGTTTAAAAGCCTCTTTATCCTCTCCTCATCCACTGCCCTTGCAAGCATTTCGGGATTTATCGTAAAAAAGCATCTCCTCTCCCCTCCCCTAAGACTTTTACAAGCGAAGAGCAATGCTCTTTTCATATCTATATCGTCTATTCTAACACCAAATAAATTCACTCTTTTTTGCAACA
Organism: Eubacteriales bacterium; assembly: GCA_045643885.1. Lineage (GTDB taxonomy): Bacteria > Bacillota > Clostridia > Oscillospirales > CAG-272 > RGIG4608. The sequence continues at coordinate 65,676 of JAZRFY010000004.1, forward strand.
TAAATTTCACTCCCCGTTGACAAAATATGAAAAATGTGATATCATATTTTATTATAATAGGTAAGTGTGGACTTTATGCACTTACAAGGGGATTTCACTCTGCCCTTGCGGTAAATTCAAGGTGATTTCTCCTGACTTTATAGCGGTTATAAGGTCAAAGGCATTGAGAAATGGCAAAAGATAAGAAATTAGTTGAACAGATCACGTCCATGGACGAGGACTTCACACAGTGGTACACCGACGTTTGTAAAAAGGCGGAGCTTATGGATTATTCCAGCGTTAAAGGCTGCATGATCTTCCGTCCCTACGGTTATGCCATCTGGGAAAATATACAAAAGGACCTCGACGCTCGCTTTAAAGAGCTCGGTCACGAAAATGTTTACATGCCCATGTTCATTCCCGAATCCCTTTTGCAACGCGAAAAGGATCACGTTGAGGGCTTTGCTCCCGAATGTGCTTGGGTAACAATCGGCGGTCAAAACAAGCTCACAGAAAAGCTCGTTGTTCGTCCCACATCCGAAACTCTCTTCTGCGAGCATTTTAAGAACGTTATCCACTCCTATCGCGACCTTCCTAAGCTCTATAATCAGTGGTGCTCAGTAGTTCGTTGGGAAAAGACAACACGTCCCTTCCTTCGTACAAGTGAATTCTTGTGGCAGGAAGGTCACACAATGCACGAAACAGCCGAAGAGGCTCGCACAGAAACTCTCACAATGCTCAAGGTTTATGAGGATTTCTATCGCGACTCCCTTGCTATTCCTGCCATCACAGGTAGAAAGACAGACAAGGAAAAGTTTGCAGGCGCAGAAGAAACATACACAATCGAGCCTATGATGCATAACGGCGTTGCCCTTCAGGGTGGCACAACTCACTATTTCGGCGACGGCTTTGCTAAGGCGTTCGATATCACCTTCGCAGGCAGAGATAACACAGTTAAATATCCTCACCAGACATCATGGGGTGTTTCAACCCGTATGATCGGTGCTATCATCATGACTCACGGTGACGATAACGGTCTTATCCTTCCCCCTGCAATCGCTCCCATTCAGCTCGCTATCATTCCCGTTGCCCAGCACAAGGAAGGCGTTCTTGAAAAGGCAGACGAAATCAAGCGTCAGCTTGCCAAGAAGTTCAGAGTTAAGCTCGACGATAGCGATCAATCCACCGGCTGGAAGTTCTCTCAGTACGAGATGAAGGGTGTTCCCGTTCGTCTTGAAATCGGTCCTAAGGACATCGAAAACAACTCTTGCGTGCTCGTTAGCCGCGTAACAAGAGAGAAGAAGTTCGTTTCTCTTGACAACGTTGTAGAAGAGGTTGAAGCAATGCTCAAGCAGGTACACGAAGAGCTTTGCGAACGCGTAAGAAATAACCTTGAAGAAAAGACACATATCGCAACAAACTTTGAGGAGTTCTGTGACATCGCAGAAAACAAGCCCGGCTACATCAAGGCAATGTGGTGTGGAGACGTTGAATGTGAAAACAAGATAAAGGACGTAACAGGTGGTGTTAAGAGCCGTTGCATTCCCTTCAACGAAGAAAAGCTCTCTGATGTATGCGCTTGCTGTGGTAAGCCCGCAAAGCATATGGTAGTTTGGGGACGCCAGTACTAAGATAAAATTTTATGGGAGTCCTGTAAAAAGGGCTCCCTATATTAAAATAACAATAAATTTTTGAAAGGAGAAGACCATGTTAAAATCAATAGGAAGATTTTTGCGCAATTCCTTTGCGCGAATGGATAAGCTCGTACTTCTCTTTTCAATGATCATCACCCTTATGAGCCTTGTCACCATCTTTGGTGCAAGAGAAAACTTTGGCACAAGCAAGCTCGTTATGCAGCTTGCCATGACGGTAGTCGGTATTTGTGCCATCACCGTTATCGTACATATCGACTATAGACTTTTCGTAGAAAGATATTGGAAGATACTCTTCTTCGTTTCGGTAGGACTTTTGGGCATAACCCTCATCTTTGGTGCAACCGGTGCAAATGGCACAGAAAGTGCTAATAAGAGCTGGCTCACCATCATCAAAATCGGTTCAAGAGAATTTCAAATTCAGCCCTCTGAATTTGTAAAGATAGCCTTCATTATCAGCTTTTCAAAGCATCTTTCCTCGATAGAAGGCTCGATAAATAAGCTGAAAAATCTATTGCCCTTGGCAATTCACGCAGGTGCGATAGTTCTTCTCATCCTTCTTTCAGGTGACCTTGGCGTTGCCATCGTCTATATAGGCATCATCGCGATAATGCTTGCCTTTGCAGGACTCAGCAAGTGGTATTTCATCGGCGCGTTTGCTGCCGTGGGTGTGATTTTCCCATTCGTTTGGCCCTTGTTAAGCACATATCAGCAAAAACGAATTCTCATCGGCTTCCAACCCGAGCTCGATCCCACGGGCTACGGATTCCAGCCACTCCTCTCCCTTGACGCAATAAGTGCAGGAGGATTTTTTGGACGTGGCGTAAATTCCGGTGGCTTTTACGAGATACTCCCCGCCTCGCACACTGACTTTATTTTCTCAACCTATTGCGAAATGTTCGGATTTGTGGGTGCTATCGTGTTTATCGCAGTGCTTATCGCCCTTGTAGTCAGAATGATTAACCTTGCAAAAATTTGCAAGAATCAATTCGGTGCTTTTATTTGTATCGGCATCGCAGGAATGTTCATCGTGCAGTCCGTATTGAATATCGGTATGTGCCTTGCCATGCTCCCCGTTATCGGTATCACACTCCCATTCATGAGCTACGGCGGTTCTTCAATGCTCGCACTCTACATCGCAATGGGATTTGTTCACGCGATATCGGCACACGAAAGAAATTACAATTTTCATCAAAACAAAATCAAGTTAAATAAAAAACAGCGTTTCAAATGAAACGCTGTTTTATTTTAGCTTCTTAACGGTCTTGTAGGACCAATGTGATAAAGAGAGTCAAGATATTCCATATCCTCACGGGAAATCTCAAAATCCACAAGAAGATTTTCCTTGATTCGTTCCTCATTTACCGATTTTGGAAGAGGAAGAGTTCCCTTTTCGATACAATATCTTATGCATAGACGGGCAACCGATACCGAATACTTCTCTGCCAACGACAAAAGGTCGCCGTGCTCAACGATAGCACCTGTTGCAAGAGGAGAATATGCCTCTATCAGAATGCCGTTTTCTCTGCAATAATCATATATCTCGTTTTGTGTGTTGCCGATAAAGAATCTTATCTGATTTACAGAAGGTACAACGCCCGTCGCGTCAACGATTGCCTTGATGTCCTTTACGTGAAAGTTGGAAACACCGATCGCTCTAAGCTTTCCTTCATTGTAAAGCTCGATCATTGCCCTCCAAACGGCAATGTTTCCACTTGAACAGTCTGCACCTACGTTACTCCACGGCCAGGGCGCATGGATGAGATACAGGTCGATATAATCAAGAGAAAGGTTTTCAAGAGATTTGTATATGTGCTCCTTAGCACCCTCATAATCCTTTATATCGGCAGGTAATTTGGTAGTGATAAACACCTCTTCCCTTGCAAGACCACTATCCTTTATTGCTCTTGCAACGCTTTGCTCATTTTCGTAGGTATAGGCAGTATCGATATGTCGGTAACCTGCCCTCAACGCGTTAAGACATGAAGAATATGCCTCTTCTCCGTTGGATACCTGCCAAGTGCCAAAACCTATTTTGGGTATCTTCACTCCGTTATTTAATACAATATACTCGTTTTTGATCATCTTACATCAAAAGTGCAGCTGCACCAAGAAGTCCTGCACTGTTTTCAAGCTCTGCAATGAGAATCGGAACTGAAGGTCCCTTGTCTCCTGCATAGATTTCTTTGTCAACAAGCTTTTGCAAGGGCACGATAAGATTGTCACCCTGTGCACAAACACCACCACCGAGTAGGATAACCTCGGGACGGAATACGTTAGCATAGTTTGTAAGTCCCCAAGCAAGATGCTCGATATAGGAATCAACCACCTCTTTTGCATAGGGATCGATGGGGGCATAATCAAATACTGTCTTGCCGCAAACCATATCGAGTGATCCACATTCCCACATCTTTGAGTCGGGATGAGCCTCCATAGCTCTCTTTGTATCTCTGATAAGAGCAGTAGCTGAGCTGTATGCCTCAAAGCAGCCCTTGCGTCCACAAGAGCACTGCTCACCACCACCAACGATAACCATATGACCAAGCTCTGCGCCTGCCCCCTTGTTGCCTTCAACAAGCTTGCCGTCGATGACGATACCACCACCAACACCTGTGCCGAGTGTGATCATAACCGCACTGTTGTAGTTTCGAGCTGCACCGAATTTAACCTCACCAAGAGCAGCAACGTTTGCATCATTGCCAATCTTTACTGTGATGCCACCGAGAAGACGGGAAAGCTCATCACAAATTTTGAAATTCTCCCAACCGAGATTGTTTGCATAAACAACGTTGCCCTCAGCAGAGTCGATCATACCTGGTGATCCAATGCCAAGACCTTCAACGTCGTTTACAGTAAGTCCCTGACGGGAAAGAAGATCGTTTGCAAGCTTTGCAATGTTTGCAGCAACACCCTTGTCGCCCTTTTCTACCTCCGTGGGAGTCTTATCGCAAATAAGGATCTCTCCCTTATCGTTAACGATACCACCCTTGATAAATGTTCCACCAAGGTCTATTCCAATGTAATATTTGTTTGCCATAGTCATTCTCCTTTGTATGCGTCCTTATCCATGTTCATATTCTCTTTTTCGTCAAGAGAATCATATTTTTCCTGATAATAATTTTCGTGAGTAACCGTCAAAAAGCCGGGTGTGGAATCGATCTCAATGATAGTGCATCCACGCTGATATCCCTTTGTGCCGATGTCACCGTATGCCATATAGTCGATACTGTATCCGTAAGAGAACATAACTCCCTTATAATTAATTACAAAGTTGTTAAAGTGGTCGTGACCGCAGAAGATATAGCTTGTGTTTCCAAGCTCAACAATCTTCTCAAAAAGCTCGTCACCCTTCTTGGAGGGATATACAACGTCGTCCTTTTCTCCGTCGTGACCTGAGAACCAATTAACGTTTTCAGTACATTCACGATCGTTTCCAACGTATTCATCGTAAGCGGTCTTTACCTCTGCAAGAGGAATGTGGAAGAACATAAGTGAGCTTTGAGGATTATAGAGCTCAATCATGTCGGCATACCAGTCTATCTGATCCTGCTTGATGTTATCGTAATTCCAAAGAAGAGAATCTATAAGTCCACCAACGAAATCCTGGCTCACGTAGGAGTGGCTATCAAGCATAAACAAGCTCTGCACGATAACACCCTCGGAGTTCTTTACGTTGATTACGTGATTTCCCTTGCCCGAAACACCCTCGGGAGATTCCTGATACAAGCACCACTTAAGATCCTCGTTGGCATACATTGCAGATACTGCCTCACGGTTATGGAAGTTATAAGGCTCGGTATCGTGGTTGCCAAGAGTTACAGTCCAATATACGCCAAGCTCCTCCATAAGATGAATGAAGATGGTGTGAGAATATTTGTTATTCAACGTGCCTGTTGTGGGAATTGCAAATGAAATATCACCTGTAATAACCACAAGGTCGGGATTTTCTGCCTTTACCATAGCAGCAACGGCTCTGATAGCCTGCTTGTCGGTCGTAGCACTCAAAAAGCCTCCGCCGATATGTATATCTGTAAGGTGCATTACCTTGAAATCCTTGTCAGTAACAAAGCACCAGTTTCCGTTTTCGTCGACGATGGGAGCTTCACAAGAAGCACCTGTACCTAAGGAGCTGACCTCAAGCACTGTTTCATCAACGTAAGCAAGCATTTCGTCTAAATTGTTTTGATTGATCAAAGTGACAACACCGATGGCGCATCCGATAATTACTGCAAAAGCAACTAAAGCTATCAGAATCTTTTCCATAGAAATTCCATCCTTTAAATATAATTTGGAAAACATTTTCCACTATACTACATTTTATCATATAATCAGCCCAATATCAATAGTTTTCATCTAATTAAAGCGAGCAAAAAGGGGATATTTTGACTCAAAAAACAGCTTTACTTTGCAATTTCCCAAAAAAAATAATATTTTTTCAAAAAAAGTATTGACAAAAATAAAACCTTATGATAGAATATACAAGTCGCAAGGAAAAGCGCGAAATGGCGGGATAGCTCAGTTGGCTAGAGCAATCGGTTCATACCCGATAGGTCATGGGTTCAAGTCCAATTCCCGCTACCATACGGCCCGTTGGTCAAGCGGTTAAGACACGGCCCTTTCACGGCTGTAACATGGGTTCGATTCCCGTACGGGTCACCAAAATGAAAAGCACCACAAAAGTGGTGCTTTTTCATTTTCTTGGCACATACGTGTCGAGCAAATCCATCACCAAAGCAAGGCTTTGGGATCGGGTTCGCAAATTTGACGAAAGGATGTTCCGTGCTCGCACGGGAACTCCTCGGCAAATTTAGTTCACGAAGTGAACCTTCCCATTTTCAAAAACGATATGACACCAAAAGGTGTCTCTTTTTTATTGCCGATGCGTGTCGCACTCCAATCCGTATTGACTTTCTTTACGATCTATGATATTATATAGTACACATTTTAATTTAGGAGACGTTTATGAAAAACACAACAATTTCTTCATCGGTTTCTGCAAGTCCCATCCTGATAGTGGTTTGCGTGCTTTTGGCAGTAATCCTGCTTTGCACCCTTGCAGGACCTTATATCGTTCTCGAAGCTGCGCGTCAGCCCGAGCCTGAAGTTCACGAATATAGTGAAAGCTTTTATACACAATATGACGAGGTAAGAGAAAATATTGCAGCAAGAGTTGCTTCTCTTAAGGCTGCAGGCGTTACCGTTGAGCATAATACACATGCCATCGACGCAAGTGACGACCTCTATATAGATAACATCTACCTTCCCTCCTCAAGTGAACAGACAAACCTCATCGTTATCACAACAGGTGTTCACGGAATCGAGGGTTACATCGGCTCAGTTATGCTCGACGTTTTCTTTGAGGAAATCTATCCCACACTCAACACCGAAACAACGGGCGTTTTGGTGGTTGCCAACGTTAACCCCTACGGCATGAAGTACATGCGCCGTTACAACGAAAACAACGTTGACCTCAACCGTAACTTCATCGAGGATTGGACAAGCTTCGACCTTTCTTCAAACAAGGATTACCCCAAGGTTGTTGATTTCCTTCAGCCCGAGGGCGCAATGGGCAACGCGTTCTGGCACGAGGCTGCATTCTATCTCGCTCTTGCCAAGGAAGCAATTTTCACCGGTGCGGATACAATCTCCGATGCGCTTCTTACAGGTCAGTACCAATACCCCGAGGGCGTTTACTACGGCGGCAACGGTGACGAAGCATCAACAACATACCTTAAGGGAGTATTCGCGGACTGCCTTGAAAGTGGATATGAAAACGTTATCCACATCGACGTTCACTCAGGCTACGGCCCAAGATATAACATGGTGATCTTCAACTCCGTTCAGGACACAACAACTGAGGCTGAGGCAATCGAGCAGTTCGGATACGATTACGTCATCGCGTGCGATTCAGAGGAATTCTACGTTACTTACGGCGACACAACCGACTATTTCTATCGTTTGGCAAAGAAGATTGACAACGGCACCTCCCTCTACTCCACTTGCTTTGAGTTCGGTACTATCGGAGACGGATTCTTCGATTCCATCCTCTCACTCAAGTACACGGTTGACGAGAACCGTCAGCACAGATTCCCCACAAACGACCCTATAACAGCCGAGCTTGTCCGTCAGAACTATCTCGAGCTCTTCTACCCCACAGAAGCTGCGTGGAGAACAAAAACAATCAGCGACTTTAAGGATGCCATGACGGGCGTTCTTGCAGCAAAGCTTAAATAAAATAACGGGTGGAGCAAACGCTCCACCCTCTTTTCTTGCTTATCTGTTGCAGCAGCAGGTGATAACAAGAAGAGCAATGATAAGAAGCCAGATATAATCGTTTTCAAAAAGGTTGCAAAGACAGTTGTTCATAAATGCTCCGTTTCCGTTGCCAATGGCAACATAAAATGATGTTAAGCAATGCCACATATTGGCTTGCTTTATTACTATTTTATGATTTTGGACCGAATGTGTGATAAAAATAATACTCACCTTTTATAAGCTATTGATTTTTGTTGTCATCCGTGCTATAATGTGATGAATTATCTTGCGAAGGAGGAGACTATGGCAAAAATATGTCCACAATGCAATCTAAAACACCACAACGTTGCCGACCGATGCTTTAATTGTGGCTCCGACCTTGAGATAATCAAAAGGGACGTTATTATTAAAAGAACTATCATTATTTCAATTATAGTAATTATAGTATCCCTCTCCACGCTTATCGCCCTTAACGTGTCCTCTCTTCCCGAAACAAAGCTTATGAACATCGTTCAGGCATTGAACACGAATGATACCGAGGGCATGCTGAAGGGATTTCCCGACTTCGTAAAGGACTATTGGGAGGATGCCAACACTCTTGAAAACGCATACTTTGAAGAAAGAGTTGAATCTTTTTCAAATTACCTCTACTCCTTCAACGTATTTAAGGTTGCCGTTCCCTCCACAAGTCAGAAAACGGATATTCGCACAAGCCTTGCCGAATTTACGGATTACGGCTATGATTCCGAAAAGCTTGAGGATATAAGATCCATTTGGATCGAGATGCGCGTTGGAACAATTCGCGGCTTTTGGAGTACGATATACGAAAAATTCGTTATGATCAAATATGACGGAGTATGGTACTGGTGGCCATACTAATAAAAAAGTGCTTTGCATTTGCAAAGCACTTTTCTTTTTATTCAAGATGAAGCTCATCTGCGTCCAAAAACGCGTGAGTGTTAAGTGAATTGTCGGTGGGGATGAGTCTTTCAGCACCACAGTCGCGACATTTCACAAGAACGCCGTTTCTCGTGACCTCATAGCCGTATTTTTCTTCGTCTATTTCGTTTGAGTGCTCGCAACGGCAAAATATCTTGTTTTCAGCTTCAAGCTCGGAAAGAACGAAAATAACGCTCTGAGCCTGCTCTGAGTCGAGAGCCTCGTCCTGATCATCCTCGTTAGCTCTCTTGAAAACGGAAAGATCCTCAATGCCGTGCTCCTCCATAAGCTTCATAAGCTCATATTCACCCTTGGCAAGATTAGCCTTCACATGCTCCATCTCACCGAGATAGCAAACGTTCATATCGGAATATGGACACTGCAAAAAGAATTCGTCCTTCCCAAAGAACACCTTAGGACTGAGCAAAAAGCTGTGAGGCGTGGGACAAGTAATGCAAGGCACGGAAAGTCTTATCTTGCCGTCATTTTGCTTGACCATAGTCATCTCACTGCCGCCGCAATTGCATTTGAGCTTGATCATAGGAGCTGCAAGAGCAAAAATGTCCACCATGCTCATAACACCTGCACCGCAGGCAGGACAACGGTATGCTATTGTTGTTTGTTTTTTTTCAAGTACCATAATATTACCTTACCAAAATGGCACGGACGAGCCGTGCCATTTATTAATTATTGATATTACTGATGGAAGAAGTCAACCAAAAGGTCTGTGTTTACGTCAACTGCATGGTTGAGTTCAGCTTCCCAATCGGCATAGTTCTGGTTAGCAGCTGCAAGGTGTGCAAGGTATTCCCAAGTAGCTTCTTCACCTTCGCCACCGTAGTACATGATGTGCCAGCCGTAGCTTGTTTCTACAAGACCGATCTCACCAACCTTTTCAGCGGAGAAGAGCCAATCCTCGAATTCAGCAACCATCTTGCCTGTGTATACGTCCTCATAGAACACACTGGAGTCAGCTGTCTTGCCTGTTGCATATTCCTCGAAGAGTTCCTTTGTTACAACGCCGTCAACAGCCTTGGACTTAAGTTCTTCATAAACAGCAACTGCAGCAACCTTTGCCTCATCGCTTGTCTTGAATGTTGTAGCTGTGTTTGTTGTGATAGAGGAGTCAACCTGGTAAAGGATGTGACCAACGTCACGAACCTTAGCTTCTTCTCTGTGAGCAGCTTCTGTTACGAAGAATGCAGAGTATGCATAGTGACCTGTCTTGCTTGTGTTAGCAATTTCGTCCTTTGCATCGTTAAGGGACTTCTTGAGAGTCTCGATAGAAGCCTTGATTTCGTCAGCATCGTTTTCTTCGTCCTTGAGCATATCCTCATAGATTTCGATAGCCTTTTCGATGCTACCCTTGTTGGATTCCATTGTGTTCTCTGTCCAAACGTCACCAACCTGTGCGTTTGTACCCTGAACCTCGTAAGGCTTGTATTCAACACCGTACTCAGCCTTTACGCCACCGAAGAGCTTCTGACCAAGACTGGATGTGATAGAGAATGTTGTTGTCTGTGTTGCAGATGTGAGAGTAGATGTGAGCTTTGTGATCACAGTTGCAGGAAGTGTGCCCTGCTGCTTTTCCCACTCTGTTGCGTTTTCGTTTTCAACCTTTTCAGCCTCGATGTCTGTCTTGCCTGCAAGAACTGCCTCGATAACCTGATTCTTGATTGTTGCCTTGAACTGAGCAAGCTCGTCGTCTGTGGGCTTGCTTTCACCAAGCTTGGAAAGGATTGCATCGTAAGCTGCATCGAAAGCATCGCTGTATTCGCTTTCAACGATGATTGCCTTGAATTCTTCAGCTGTCTTTGCATTACCGAGCTTGTTGATGATCTCCATATCGATAGCCTTCTGAGCTTCGTTTGCAGCCTTAGCAGCCTCAGCAGCAGCATATGCTGTCTGGTAAGCCTTGCTGTTTGCACCGCCTACGTAGTCTTCAGCATTGGGAGCATCTGTCTTATTTGTTTCAGCAGCAGTCTTTGCAGCCTTATAAGCCTTGCTCTCTTCGCCGCCCTCATAGTCTTCAGCTACAGGGAATTCAACTGTTTCGGGGTTGGAAACTGTGTATACAAGGTAACCTGCTGTGAAGAATGAACCGATATTGTCAAGGAAGAATTCTTCCTTTTCTTCGGCAGTCATGTTGTCATAGTATCTGTCGTAAACGATTGTTGCATAGTCACTTGCAAGGTGTTCCAAAACGAGACAATTCTTAAGATCGTTTTCGTTCATGTTTGCACCGTAGTAAGCGCTAATGTAAACGGGGAGTGTTGTATTGTTCTTCTTTGCAGTCTCTTCAAGTGTTGCGATAGAGGACTCTGCATATTCCTCAGCTTCTGCCTGAAGCTCAGCAAAGTTTACCTTGCTGTCAGCCTTAGCAGCTTCACAAAGGTTGAGAATTCTTGCAACGTGAGCCTCAGCCTTTTCAACGAAGAGGTCTGCATATGTCTTGCCTGTAAGTGCGTCATACACCTGCTCGTCATAAGCAACGTTGGGGTTGAATGGGCCTAAGCCGTACTGAAGGAAGAGCTGGTAGTAGTCACCGTATGTGTTGTACATTTCTTCCATGTACTCACCGTTGTACCAGTTCTGAAGAGCAACCTGTGCAAAGTAGTCGATCATTGCACCGTTGATCTCGAAGTTATCTGATGATGCGCCGTTTGTCATTCTGGCAAAAAGACCAGTTGATGAAACGAGCGTGAACGCAAATGCAACCAAAATCACTACGGAAACAACAGTAGCAATAAGAGAAGCCTTGGTCATTTTCTTTTTATTTGCGGGTTTAACCTGTGCCATTGTATTTATATCTCCTTTTTAGGCATTAATAGAGTTATTATATATTTATAATATTATTGCATTTTGAATTAATTATGAACAATGTGTGAATTGTGCCCTGCAACGACAATTTTCTCATGAATTTATCACACGTTCATAATTATCGGTAACACCATCGGTCTGCGCTTTGTCTTTGCGTAGAGGTACTTGGATATATCCTCCTTCAATTTTGTCTTGAGGGCAACTCTGTCAACCATTCTTGAATGGTCAAGATAGTGCTCTATCGACTCAACTGCAACCTCTCTTATCTCATCCATAAGCTCCTCGGCTTCTCTTACGTAAACGAATCCTCGGGAAACCACGTCAGGGCCCGAAATAAGAAGTCTTGCGTGAAGGTCAACTCCTGCAACCACAACGATAAGACCGTCTTGGGAAAGATGACGTCTATCGCGAAGAACGATGTTTCCAACCTCGCCGATACTGTTACCGCTTATAAGAGTCTTACCCGCGGGAACGCTACCTGTAAATCTTGCTCCCGTAGCCGTAATTTCAAGCACCTTTCCAATGTCGGAAACGAAGATATCTCTTTCCGCCATACCCATTTCAAGAGCCAATTTCTTGTTGGCATCAAGATGACGGTACTCACCGTGAACGGGCATAAAATATCTCGGCTTTAAAAGAGCTTGCATGAGCTTGAGCTCCTCTTGACACGCGTGTCCTGAAACGTGAACGCTGACAAGCGCATCGTTAAGCACCGTCACACCGTTCTTCATAAGCTCGTTGATGATTCTGCTTATAAGCTTTTCGTTGCCAGGAATGGGACTTGAAGAAAGAATGACAACGTCGTGTCTTCCAAGCGTCACCTGATTATGGTCGGAGAATGCCATTCTGTAAAGTGCGCTCATGGGTTCACCTTGAGAGCCGGTGGTGATGATGGTTATCTCCTCAGGTCTGAATCTCTTGATCTCGGAGATGTCAACCAAAACGCCCTCTGGGATCTCCATATAACCAAGCTCGGTTGCCGCGCCGACAACGTTGAGCATGCTTCTGCCTGTGATGGCAACTCTTCTTCCGTGACGCGCGCTCGTATCGATGATCTGCTGCACTCTGTGAACGTTCGAGGAGAAGGTCGCGATAACGATTCTCTTGTCGTTTTGAGTGGAGAATATATATTCGAGTGATTTTCCGACCTTGCGCTCACTGGGTGTGTAGCCGGGACGCTCAGCGTTAGTGCTTTCGCACATGAGAAGCTCGATTCCCTCCTTACCAAGCTCACCGAGTCTTGTAATATCCATAACCTCTCCGTCAACGGGAGTAAGGTCGAGCTTGAAGTCACCTGTGTGGAAGAGCTTGCCTACGGGAGTATCGATGCAAAGCGCACACGCGTCGGCAATGGAGTGGTTAACGTGAACGAATTCAACGGCAAAATTTGTGCCGATCTTTACTGTTTCACCTGCACTCACGACCTTGAGCATCGCATCAAAGGGGAGCTTGTGCTCGGCAAGCTTGTTCTTTATGATACCAAGTGTCAAAAGAGTGCCGTAAACAGGAACGTTCACCTCTCTCAAAAGATATGGTATACCACCGATATGGTCCTCGTGACCGTGAGTGAGCACGATGGCACGAACCTTGTCGGCATTGTCGCGAAGATAGGTGAAATCGGGGATAACAAGGTCAACGCCGAGCATATCCTCATCGGGAAATCCAAAGCCGCAGTCAACAACTATGATATCATCACCGCATTCAATGGCAGTGATGTTCTTTCCTACCTCGCCAAGACCGCCAAGCGGAATAATTCTCACCTTAGCATCGATATCTCTTGCAATAACGGGCACAGACTTGTGGCTTTGTTCATCGTAGGCTCTCTTTGAGTGCTTCTTTTCTGCCCTCTTGTCTGCCTTTTTATCGTGCTTTTTGTCAAATTTCTTTTCCTTGCGCTCGTTATAAGCTCTCTTTTTCTCCTCTTTCTTTTCAACAGGAGATTTTTCAATGCTTTGCTTGATATCATTTTGAAGCTTTGCAAGCTTTTCTCTGACGTCTTTTTTGTTTGCCTGCTTTTTCTTACCATCCTTTTTTCTCTTGTGGACGGGCGCTTTTACCTTTTCAGCGCCGGATTCGATATTATTTTTGTTCTTTTCCTTTTTCATATCAAAATCACTTCCTTTCTATATGTAAACGAAATATGTAATCTCAATTTTGCTGATTTCGCGCAAAAAAGCGCGCAGAGAAGGACCGCATTTTTGATGCGGCTTTTTAAATATTGTGAGCATCTTGATTTTTTTGATATAAGCTCCTCTGCGGACTAACACGACCACACCGCCCAAGCAAGCTTGAAAAGACGCTCGATTTTTTTACGAACCAATCATTACGTTCATTATAACCGATATTGCTCTGCTTGTCAATAGTAAAGAATCGACAGCCTTTGACAGTCACCGATTTTCATCGATTTGTTTTTCGTTTTTTCGTTGAATTTACACTTTCTTCATCTTTTTTCTCTTGACTTTTTGTCCTTGTTGGTGTATAATTGCTAAACGAGAAAAGTCAACTCATTTCTAGTAAAGTCAACCAAAAGGAGAATTTTTATGAAATCAACAGGAATCACCAGACCCGTAGATGCCCTTGGAAGAATCGTTATTCCAATGGAAATCAGAGAAACATTTGACATAAAAACCAAAGACGTTCTTGATATTTACGTAGAGGGCGATAAAATCATTTTGAGAAAGCACGGAGAGACATGTGTATTCTGCGACGAGAAGGATGACGTTATCCATTTCGAAGGAAGAAAGCTCTGCAGAGCCTGCTTGTCCAAGCTTGCTAACTACAACTAATAATTTGATATTTCAAAGACGGAGCCTTGAGCTCCGTCTTTTATTTTTTATTAATAAATTCATCCTTTTACCATTGATTTTTAACAAATTTTGTTGTATAATTCATAATGGAGTATAATGACTATAAAATATATATAGATATATAAAAAGGGGGGGTGGCAAGATGATAAGCGCAACACATTATGCAAAAATAAAAGCTATCGCATATAAATGCACCGTCTATTCAATCGTCCTCTTTCTTTTGGCAATTGCCCAGGTGACGTTTTTTTCAAAAATAAACGTGCTTTCTTCCCCACCCGATCTTATTTTGGGAGCAATATTACTTCTTTGCTTGAAAGAGGAGCACAAGGTGACCGCCATTTGCTCAATCGTTTCGGGAATTTTATACTGCTCACTCGGTGGTGTTGAATACCCTGTCTATATAATTTTTTCATTTCTTTGCGGATATATCCTCTGGATCGTGGCAGAGCGCTCGTTTGGAAAGAATTACCCCTCATACCTTGCTCTTGCTGCATTGGGATTTGGATTGAAGGCACTCTTTAACGTTGCGTACTCATCAATGTTTTCAAACAACTTTGCTATTTTAGGCACGATCTTGGGCATTGTCATTCCGGAATTCATTTCCTCGATGATATTTTGCTCACTCCCGTACCTTATCTTTTCATTTTTATTCAAACTTTTAAACAAGAAAAGCAGAAAGGAGCCAACCCAAAAATGAATTACGACGATTTTGAAAAAGAACAGGAACCCACCATGTCCATAGAAGAGGAGAAGGCTCACAAAAGTCACTTTTCGAGAGTCTTTTTTGCACTTCTTGCCTTTGTGGCAGTGTGGCAGTGTGGCACCACCCTTGCTTATATAGGACTTGAATCAATTGCGCCAAGCCTTGCTTCATCAACCTCGGTCGCACTTATACTCAATGCCATCATTCAGTATCTTGTTGCTTGTCCTGTGCTTTGGTTGATAATCAAAAAGCTTGACAAAAGCACCCTGAGTGCCAGAAATATCTCGGGAAAGGAATTTTTTAAATACCTTTCCATCTCCTCCTTCCTCGTATACATGGGAAGCTATGTGTCACTAATCATTGAGGAGTCACTCAAGGCAAATTTCGGCATCGTTCCCGAAAGCAGCGTAGCATCCGTGCTTGAAGGATCAAGTCTTATCGTAAGCCTTATCTGTGCAGGAATACTTGCTCCCATCGTTGAGGAGCTGATTTTCAGAAAGCTCCTTATTGACCGTCTTGTTAAATACGGTGAAAAGACCGCGATATTCTTAAGTGCATTCGTTTTTGGTCTTATCCACCTTGGCATCGAGCAAATTTTCTATGCATTCCTTGTCGGCATCGTTCTTTCTTTTGTTTACGTCAAAACAGGAAAGATCATTTATTCCATCGCAATACATATGTTCATCAACCTCTTCTACGGTATTTTCTCAAGCTATATCAACCAGATCGTGGATCTTGAAGGACTTATGGAATACTTCTCCCAAGAAATCACCGACGTTACTGAGCAGATGAATTTCATCAACCAGTATTCATCCGAGCTTGCTCTTTTGGGAATATACAGTATAGTTTTCTATATTCTATTCTTTGCAGGCATTTTCAATTTCAACAAAAATCTCTATAGACTCAACTTCCAAAAGGGCAGCGTTATATTCCCTCGCGGAAAGGCACTCGACATCGTATTTATGAACGGCGGAGCAATCTTATTTATGACTGCCTGCCTTGCCCTTATGGCATTTTACACCTTTGCTGCTTAGCTAAAAATTCATTTGAAAGGAGGATGATCCGCTATGCAAAATAAAAAACAAAATAAGCAAAAATTTGCGGTTCTTTCCTCCGTATTCATCATAGCATGCCTCATTTTCGGTGCAAGACTTGTAAATCTCCAATTCAACCCCTTCAAGACTGCAGAGCTTCGCGCCGAGAGTGAATACACCACCGAAACCGTTACCATTCAAGCATTGAGAGGCAATATTTGCGACCGAAACGGCACGGTGCTCGTTACCACCTCATATGCCTATGACATAGTTTTCGACTATAACTATATGCCCGACGGATTTGTCGATTTCAACTCCTCAATTTTGTCGGTCATTGAGATTTTAAACAGCACGCAAAGCAATCAGTACAGAACGTCCGACCTCTATCCCTTTGTAGGAGAATATCCCGAGATTGAGTATAACGAGGAAGCCATTACAAGTGGCACAAGCGTTAACACTTCCCTCAACAAAATGCTCAAGGACCTTGATATGACGGGGGCTTCTGCCAAAGAGCTTTGCGACTACCTTGTTAAGCGTTGGAAGCTCAACGCGACCGAAAACGGACAAGCCGTTTTCTCAAACGAAGAGATCACTTCCCTTTTGAGAGTTCGATACGATATGCTCAGAACCCAGTTTAGCTCAACCAATCCCTATTGCATCGCAAGTGGTGTTGACGTTGATTTTGTGGCATACGTAAAAGAGCTTTCCATCGCAGGAGTTTCCGATAGAATCAGCTCCAAAAGAACCTATCTCTACCCTGGATATGCATCCCACATTCTCGGCAGAGTCGGCAGCATCACGGCAGAAACCTGGAATTATTACAAGGCTCTTGGCTATAAGATGAGTGACGTTGTCGGCATCGACGGATGCGAAGCGGAGTTTGAAGAATATCTTCGAGGCAAGGACGGTGTTATGACCATCAAACGCAACGCAAACGGAGAAATCGTGAAGGAAGAAATCACCGTTGAACCGATTGCAGGTAAGGACGTTTGGCTCACCATCGATATCGAAACTCAGATCGCCACCGAGGACGCCCTTAAGCAATACATGAAGGATTTTTCAAAGCACGAGGGCTCAAGTGTTGCAGTTGATCCGAATACCGGTGACATTCTCGCAATAGCCTCCTACCCCACCTATGATCTTACAACCTTCAACAAAGACTATAATTCACTTGCAACCGACGAATACCTCCCCCTTCTCAACAGAGCTTGCTATGCAGTTTATGCTCCCGGCTCTACCTTCAAGGTGGCAGTTTCTCTTGCAGGACTTGAAGAGGGCGCAATCAGCTCCTCAACAAAAATCGTTTGTAATCACGGATATAAGCACCACGGGATAAGCATCGACTGTTCAAACCACAACGATTATCCATCGTCGTCACTGAACGTTATCGAGGCGCTCACCTTCTCGTGCAATGCATTCTTTATAGAAACGGGATATGACAATCTCGACATCGACACAATGACCGAATATTGCCGTCTTTTAGGCCTTGGTCAAAGCACGGGCATTGAAATTCCCGAGCGTATAGGTCAAATAGCCTGCCCCGAAAATTCAACCTCCTGGGGCGCGTACGAAGAGGCATCCTCGTACATCGGTCAGTCCATCCATCAGTATTCCCCCCTCCAGGTCACATCCTACATAGCAACGGTGGCAAACGGAGGAACAAGATATGCCACACACCTTCTCCACTCAGTAAGAGAGTTTTCGGGTGAGGTGGTTAAAAGCTACGAAAAGCAGGTTTTGAGCACGGTTGAGATATCATCATCCACTCTCGCCACAATCAAAACAGGTATGAAGAACATGATCAATAACTCCGTCACAGCTACCTGGAATATGTACACAAAGCATAACATCGACGTGACTGTTTGTGGAAAATCAGGTACTGCTCAGATTGGTGGAGGCAAGCAAAACTGTTGGTTCACTGCCTTTGCTCCCATGAATAACCCCGAAATCGTGGTAACCTCAATTATTGAAAACGGAAGCTCCGGCGCATCCGTTTCTGCAATCGATGCAGCAGTAATTGCAGCTTATTTGAATAAATAATAAAATCCACAAGGACAAATCGTCTTTTGTGGCGAGTCTCAAACAAGAAACAAGTACATTCATTCTATAAATCAGGAGAAATTATGACTATTCTCAAAACACAGATAGCCGTTATCGGCGCAGGACATGCAGGAATTGAAGCAGCAATTGCCTCAGCAAGACTCGGTCTTGATACAGTCCTTTTCACAATGAGCCTTGACTCCATTGGAAATATGCCCTGCAACCCCTCGATCGGTGGTACGGCAAAGGGACATCTCGTCTTTGAAATCGACGCCCTTGGTGGCGTTATGGGCGAGATGGCTGACAAGGTAACCTTGCAAAGTCGCACGCTCAATCTCGGAAAGGGCGCAGCAGTTCACTCAAAAAGAATACAGGCAGATAGAAGAAAATATCAGGAGCTTATGAAGCAGCTCATCGAGAATACCGAAAATCTTCGTCTTGTCCAAGCAGAGATTTGCGATATTGAAACTACTATAATCGACGGCAAAAAGCACATTTCAGCCCTCGTTACAGCCCTTGGTGAAAGATGGGAGTGCGACAGAGCGATAATTTGCTCGGGCACTTATCTTGATAGTCGAATCTTTGTCGGCGACCGTAATTTCTCATCAGGTCCTGACGGACTTCTTGCCGCAAGTGGAGGTCTTTCCTCAGCACTTGAGCGCGAGGGCATTCGTCTTATGAGATTTAAAACGGGAACCCCTGCAAGAGTGAAAAAGCAAAGCATAAATCTTGACGTGCTTGAGGTACAGGACGGTGAAGAGGTCATCACTCCCTACTCTGCCCTGACGGACGAGCATTATTTCGATTCTCTTGCACAAATTCCCTGCCACATAGTATATACCAACGAAAATACACATAATATCATAAAGGACAACATCCACCTTTCTGCAATGTACTCAGGTCAGATCCACGGAACAGGTCCAAGATATTGTCCTTCAATCGAGGATAAAATCGTTCGCTTTGCCGACAAGGAAAAGCATCAGCTCTTCGTTGAGCCAATGGGCGAAAGCACCGAAGAAATGTATATCCAGGGCTTTTCCACCTCCCTTCCTGCATCCGTTCAGCATATGATGCTCCACTCATTAAAGGGCTTTGAAAATGCCGAGATAATGAGATATGCCTATGCCATCGAATACGACTGCTCCGATCCCACTCAGCTCTATGCAACCCTTGAATACAAGGAAATCAGTGGTCTTTACGGTGCGGGTCAGTTCAACGGAACGTCGGGCTATGAAGAGGCTGCAGCACAAGGACTTATCGCAGGCATCAACGCGTCCCTTTCCTTGCTTGGCAAGGAGCAGGTCGTATTAAAGCGCAGTGACGGATACATCGGCACGCTCATCGACGACCTCGTTACAAAGGGCACAAACGAGCCGTATAGAATGATGACCTCGCGCTCGGAATACAGACTCCTTCTCCGCCAGGATAATGCCGACAGACGCCTTACCGAGATCGGATACAAGGCAGGCCTTATCAGTGAAGAAAGATATAACAAATTTTTAGAGAAAAAAGCACAAACCGATGCAGAAATAGAAAGACTTGAAAAGACCTTCATCTCTCCCCTTGTTGCAAATCCCTTCCTTGAGGCAAGGGAGCTCACAACCGTTGCGACGGGCATCTCTCTTGCGGAGCTTTTGCGCCGTCCTGCACTCGATTACGATGCACTTGCAGAGATCGATACCTCCCGTCCCTCCCTTTCAAGAGGAGTGAGAATGACTGCCGAAATATCCATCAAATACGAGGGATATATCAAGCGTCAAATTGCTGAGGTAAACAGAAAGGCTCGTCTTGAAGAGAAAAAGATTCCCGACGATATCGACTACACCTTGGTAAAGGGACTTCGAATCGAGGCAGTTCAAAAGCTTTCAAAGGTTCGTCCTTTAACGATTGGACAAGCCTCAAGAATCAGTGGTGTAAGCCCTGCAGACATTTCCGTGCTTATGATATACATCGGCATTGTGTGAGGTGTTTATGGAAAAATTTTTAAGAACCGAAATGCTTCTTGGAAAAGAAGCCGTAAATAAGCTCAAAAGCTCTCGCGTTGCCGTTTTCGGCATTGGAGGAGTTGGTGGATATGCTCTTGAAGCACTCGTACGAGCAGGGGTGGGTGAAATCGACGTCATCGACAGTGACGAAGTTGCCGTTTCCAACATCAACAGACAAATCCTTGCCACAACGATGACCGTCGGTCAAAAAAAGGTCGACGTGGCAGAGGCACGAGCTAAAGAGATAAATCCCGACGTCAAGATAAATAAATATCCCATTTTTTATCTTCCCGAAACAGCTCACCTCTTCGATTTCACCAATTACGATTACGTTATCGATGCCATCGACACAGTTTCAGGCAAGATGGAGCTTATTCGTCGCGCAAACGAGTGTGGCACTCCCATCATTTGCTCAATGGGAACGGGCAACAAGCTCGATCCTTCAGCCTTCGAGGTTGCCGACATCCACAAGACAAGCGTTTGCCCCCTTGCAAAGGTAATAAGACAAAATTGCAAAAAAGAGGGCATCAGGCATCTCAAGGTGGTTTATTCAAAGGAGATTCCCATAACTCCCTTTGAAACGGAAAATGCCGAAAAAAAAGGCACTGCAGGAAGAACAAGCCCTGCCTCTTGCCCTTTTGTTCCTCCCGTTGCAGGTTTTATACTTGCAGGTGAAGTAATAAAGGATATTACCAAAAATTTCTGACCTTCATTTTCTTTGAAATCCTTGAAATTTTCCCCATAAAATGGTATAATATCCTAAAATATCACAAAATAAAACGTTAAAAAGGTAACTAATGAAAATACAACTTTCGACAATTATACTTATCCTTGTGCTTGTTGTGTGTCTTGTAGGTCTCGGATGCGTCATATACGCGTTCATTCCCCAGGAATGCCAGCACCACGTGTGCGATAAAACCGCATACGCGCCAACTTGCGACCAGAAGGGCTATACATATTATGTGTGTCGCGACTGTAAATACTCCTTTGAGGCGGATTTCATTGCTCCTCTTGGACATCAGTTTACAAGCACAGTGGTCGCTCCTACTTGCGACACAGAGGGATATACCTCCCATTATTGCTCCGTATGTGAAATCACGGACAAGGACCACTATTTGCGTCCCACGGGGCACGATTATATTGAAACAGTAACTGCACCTACATGTGACGACATCGGATATACCGAATACAAATGCAAGGATTGTTCATTTGTTAAAGTGTCCGACTATCTTTCACCAACAGGTCATGCTTATACAAAAAACTACGTTCGTCCCAACCTTGAAAAAACTGGCTATACCGAATACACTTGTTTAAACTGTAAAACCACCCACATAGGAGATTACGTGTTCTACACTGATATTTTCCAGGGAGCTGCAGGTACCGGCAAGGGCGAGGTTGCCTGGGGAGTTGACCTTTCCAAATGGTCATATAACGTTGATTTCAAAGCACTCAAGGATGCAGGTGTTGACTTTGTAATTCTCAGAGTCGGCTCTCACACAAACCTTGATCCTAAGTTTGAAAGCTATTACAAGCAAGCTAAGCAGGTAGGACTTGACGTTGGCGTTTATTTCTTCACATACTCAACAAATGAGAACGGTGCGATAAGAGATGCCAAGAACGTGTCAAAATGGCTCGAGGGCAAAACTCTTGAATATCCCGTCTTCTTTGATATCGAGGACGATTCGTCTAACGGATATTATCCAAGCACCTTTACACAGGAGCAGCTTATGGAGATCGCCCACACCTTTATGACGGAAATGGTGGATTACGGCTATTATCCCGGTCTTTATACCAACAACAAATTCCTCTATTCACTTTTCAACGAGGAAAAGACCTTGAAGCTTTATGACGTTTGGTATGCGCGCTATGCAAGTGATAACGTGGACATGGACGAGTATATTGAGCAAAACATCAAGGAATACAGTGCCGTCTACTCAATGTGGCAGTACCAGGGTGACGTAGAGGGATTTCTCAACGGAGCCGTTTCCGGTAAGTGCGACTTGAACTACGCATTCAAAAATTATCCTGCAATCATGAAGGAATTCGGATTTAACGGATATCAATAAAACAAAAAAGAAGTGAACCCGTTGGGTTCACTTCTTTTTTTATTATGAGAGCATTGCTCTGTCACTTGCAAATTCCTTGCCACTTGCCTTGTTGAACATATCAAGAAGATCTTCAACAGTGAGGTTCTTCTTTTCCTCATCACAAACGTCAACGATTATTCTACCCTCGTGGAGCATAATAAGACGGTTTCCGTGCTTGATAGCATCACGCATATTGTGTGTAATCATAAGGGTGGTCAAATGATTTGCATTAACAATATCGTCCGTAATCTGAAGCACCTTTTCAGCAGTCTTAGGGTCAAGAGCTGCAGTATGCTCGTCAAGGAGAAGGAGCTTCGGCTGACTCATAGCTGCCATAAGAAGGGTCACCGCCTGTCTCTGACCGCCCGAAAGAAGACCAACCTTGCTTGTCATTCTATCCTCAAGGCCCAAGCCGAGAGTCGCAAGGAGTGCACGGTATTCTTCCCTTTCCTTCTTGGAAATACCCCAAGAAAGTCCACGTCTTTTGCTTCTTCTTTTAGCAAGAGCAAGATTTTCCTGAATTTCCATATCGGCAGCAGTACCCATCATAGGATCCTGGAACACTCTGCCAAGAAGAGCTGCTCTTTTGTGCTCGGGAACGCTTGTAACGTCCTTTCCACCGATGATTATCTCGCCCTGGTCAACAAGCCAAGTTCCACAAATCGCATTAAGAAGTGTACTTTTACCTGCGCCGTTACCACCGATAACGGTTACAAAATCGCCGTCATTAAGTGTGAGAGATACGTTTTTAAGAGCCTTTTTTTCATTTATTGTACCTGCATTAAAGGTTTTGGAAATGTTTTTTACTTCAAGCATTTTCTATACCTCCTTTGCATTCTTTTTAAAATTGATTTTGTCAAAAACCTTGTTTTTGATATTGGGAACACCAAGGAAGACGGCAACCACGATAGCAGAAAGCATCTTGAGAAGGTCGGGGTCAAGACCGATAAATACGATGACCTGATATACAAGGTAGTAGATAACTCCACCAAGCAAAACGCCCACAAGACGAAGTGCAAAGTTTCTTGCGATCCTTGAGAAAAGAACGTCACCAATAACGATTGCCGCAAGACCGATAACGATTGCGCCTCGTCCCATATTGATGTCTGCAAAACCCTGATACTGAGCAAGAAGAGCACCTGAAAGAGCAACGAGTGCGTTTGAGATGATGAGTCCCAACACCTTGTTAACCTCGGTGTTGATACCCTGTGCACGGCTCATATTGGGGTTGCATCCCGTGGCACGGATGGAGCATCCAAGCTCCGTACCAAAGAACCAATAAAGCAAACCAATAATAGCAACAGCAATAATAACAAGCATGCCGATCGCCTCTTCCGTTCTCATCTGTGTGATGATTACGGGGAACGTACGCGCCGAGAGAGGCCTGTTTGCCTGTCCCATGATCTTTAAGTTGATACTCCACAAAGCAAGCTGAGTAAGAATACCTGAAAGAATCGCGGGGATCTCAAGCACTGTGTGTAAAAATCCTGTAACAAGACCGCAAAGACCACCAACAAGCATTGCTGCAAGCATAGCGATCCAAGGATCAACGTTTTCCATCATAAGCATAGTGCACACCGCCGCACCCGTACAGATAGATCCGTCGACCGTAAGGTCGGAAATATCCAATATTTTATTCGTGATATACAATCCGATAGCCATGATACCCCAGATAAGACCAAGGGAAACTGCACCGGGAAGTGCACCAAACAATTTATCCATATTAACGTTTTAATATCCTTCTAATTTATTTTTTCAATCTCGATATATCCTTCGGGAATGGCAATACCGAGAAATTCTGCCATTTCTTTATTATATTTCTTTGTTGCAGGCGCATATTCAATTGCCATAGTAGTAATATCAGCTTCACCCTTAAGGATCTTTGCAGCCATCTTACCTGTCTGAACACCAAGATCATAATAGCTGATTGTAAGAGAAGCCACACCACAAACTCTTGCAGTGTTCTCTTCACCTGCAAATACAGGTATCTTTGCTTCGCGAACTATATTACCGATGATTTCCACACAAGAAGCAGCTGTGTTGTCAGTGGGGATGTAAAGTGCATCACACTGAGAACAAGCAGCAGTAACCACTGCAGAAATATCGTTGGAGTCTGCAAAGGGATATACCTTTACTGTCACTCCACGGCCTTCAAGATATTCAGTAACCTTTTGAACCTGGTAAAGTGAGTTAGCCTCAGCTGAGCAGTACGTAATACCAACGACCTTAACGTCGGGGCAAAGCTCGAGAATCATCTCAGCCTGCTCGTCAAGAGGAGCGAGGTCGCTTGTGCCGGACACGTTTTGTCCAACAACACCGCTAAAATTCTCGATACCCAACGCCACACCGTATTCCGTGATGGACGTGCCAAGAATCGGAATATCAGAGGTCGCATTATATGCTGCCTGAAGTGCAGGAGTTGCATTTGCCAAAATAAGATTAACTCCCTTGCTTACAAAGCTTGTCATGATGGTATTGCAAACATTTGTATCGCCCGACGCATTCTGCAGGTCAAACTCAACGTTTTCTTCGCCAAGCTCTGCAACAAGAGCATCCATAAAGCCCTTTGTAGCCTGGTCAAGCGAGTCGTGCTGAATGAGCTGGCAAATACCGACTGTGATCTTTTTGCCTTCTACGTCGTCAGTGCACGCAGATAAAGTCACGCATGCGGAAATTATCATAACTATCGTAAGAACTAATGATATAACCTTTTTCATATGGGACCTCCTTTGTAAAAAGCCCATCGGGGTTGGAAGTTATACACTCCAAACCCCTGTAAGCCTAATAATCAAAATTAATTTTACTTGATTTCTTCGTAACCTGCAGGAATTGTGATTCCAAGAAATTCACACATTTCCTTATTGTACTTCTTTGTTGCAGGAGCATATTCGATAGCCATTGTAGAAACGTCTGCTTCACCCTTAAGGATCTTTGCAGCCATCTTACCTGTCTGAACACCAAGGTCGTAGTAGCTGATTGTAAGAGAAGCTACGCCACAAGCCTTAGCGGGATTTTCTTCACCTGTAAATACGGGAGTCTTTGCTTCACGAACGATGTTACCGATTGTTTCTGCGCAAGAAGCAGCTGTGTTATCCGTAGGAATGTAGAGAACGTCATTTTCAGCACAAGCCTTTGTAACTACTGCAGAAATATCGTTAGAGTCTGAGAAGGGATGAGCTGTTACTGTAACGCCCTTTGCCTGAAGGAACTTTGTAACCTCTTCAACCTGGTACTTGGAGTTAGCCTCAGCTGAGCAGTATACGATACCAACTGTCTTAACGTCAGGGCAAACCTCAAGAATCATTTCAACCTGCTCAGAAAGAGGAGCAAGGTCACTTGTACCGGAAACGTTGCCACCTACAACACCGTCTTTAAGTGTTGTACCAAGAGCAACACCGTATTCTGTGATGGATGTACCAAGAATCGGAATTGTCTCTGTTGCGTTATATGCCGCCTGAAGTGCGGGAGTAGCGTTAGCCATGATAAGGTCAACGCCCTTGCTTACGAAATTACCAATGATTGTATTGCAAAGGTTTGTGTCGCCCTGAGCGTCAAGAACCTCGATTTCAACGTTTTCTTCACCAAGCTCAGCCTTAAGAGCCTCTACAAAGCCCTTTGTAGCCTGGTCAAGTGCAGGGTGAGCAACGAGCTGACAAACACCAACCTTAAAAGTTGTCTTTGTTATCTGATTGTCTGTACAAGCTACAAAGCCAAGACAAGCAGTTGCCAACATAACGAGTGCAAGAACGAGTGCTAATGTTTTTTTCATAATTTTCCTCCTGTGTCGCTGTGCGACAAATAAATATTTTGTTGAGAGCAACAAAAAACCCTCCATCCAATTACGGATGCAGGGACGAAAAGACCGTGTTACCACTCTGCTTCGATTAAGCCTCACGACTTAATCCTTACCGGCTTCTATCAAAGCCTACGCCTATAACGGTGGCCACCGTTGCGCCTACTTTCATTCCCTTAAAAAGAAAAACAAGTTCAACACACAACTTGCAAAATGTACGCCACAAAACTACTCATTATCGGCTCACACCATCCGCCGACTCTCTGAAAACACTTCATTTTGCGCTCTTTTTGCTCAAACGTCTTTTTTATGTTGAGTGTATTATATCACCATTTTTTGTAGTTGTCAATAGATTTTTTAATTTTTTTCAAAAAAATTATTATTGTTAATATTTTGATATTTTTATTATTTATTTCATTAAGCACACCTCTCTACCTTGGTTTTCAAAAAATAAAAAGAGCCTTATTCAAGGCTCTTTTTTGCAATTTCAAGTAGTATTTCCCTATCGTTAAGGCTTGGATCGTCGATGACCTTTGATAAAAGCTCGTTCAAAAGAAGTCCAACCCTTCTATAATCCCCCTTGCAAAGTGGCACAAGGTCGGAGCCGTTTATTTTGATAGAGGATATCGAAAGAGGCCTTTGCTTTTTACCCTCCTCCTTGATCACATTTATCAGGTCCATCTTGTCGGGATGATAGTATAAAAGAAGATGCGTAGCAAGCTCTTCAATGCTCTCAAAAAGATGCAAAAATCTTCTTGCAACAACGTTCGCATCGTTGCCCGCAGCATCAAAGCTTCTCACCGTGCACAAACGCAAAACAAATCTTTTTTCACCGTTCGAAAGCCTCAGGCTGTCAAGAAAGGCATTTCTCTCTTTCTCGTCAGTCGCGCCAAGCAAAACTGAAAGTCTGACAAAACAATTTTTGCTTTCAAGTCTTTCAAAGGACTCCACCGTTTCGATTTCGGGTGCAGGCATGGAGAAAATATCACTCCAGATGTCGCCCTCGATCAACTTTTTAAGTGCATAAACCGTTCCATCGTGACTAAGCATCTTCTTAAACTCGACGCCAATCCTCTCTCGCGCGATATTTTTAATAAGATGCGAGCAAGCAATAGCTCCTTTGAAGGTTCTCTCTTCGATTTCAAAGCCAAGCTGAGCCGAAAATCTAAAAGCTCTCAAGATTCTGAGTGCATCCTCCGAAAATCTTTTTTCGGGATCACCAACTGCTCGAATGATCTTCAAATCAAGATCGTTTTTGCCGCCGAATGCATCAACAATTCCCGTCTTTTCGTTGAATGCCATCGCATTCACAGTAAAATCGCGTCTTGAAAGGTCGTCAAGCACGTCCCTTGAAAACTCAACGCTCTCGGGATGTCGGCTGTCCTTATATTCTCCGTCGATTCGGTAGGTGGTAATCTCAACGGGCACACGATCTCCCTCGTCACCGTCGACAACAACCGTGATGGTGCCGTGCTTTATTCCCGTTGGAATAGTATGCTCGTTTTCAAAGACCTTTAAAATTTCTTCAGGCCGCGCACTCGTGGTAATATCCCAGTCGGACGGCAAAAGCTCAAGCAATCCGTCGCGCACTGCTCCACCGACGGCATATGCAGAATACCCTGCCGCTTCGAGCGCTTCTATGCAATTTTTCACGTACACAGGGTAAATCATACAAAATCTTCCTTAAAATTCAAATTATAGCGTTTAGTGAAGTAGGGGTGATGTTAAATCCCCCTACGTTTTTAAAAAATTATTCAGCTGCTGCAAGATAAGCCTTTTGCTCATCGGAAAGATAATCGATCGCAATTCCGTTTGAACGAAGCTTAAGCTCTGCAACCTCGCGGTCAATCTCAGCAGGAACGGCATAAACCTTGTTTTCAAGCTTTCCGCGGTTCTTTGCAAGATATTCGAGTCCCTTAGCCTGGATGGCAAAGGACATATCCATAATTTCAGCAGGATGACCGTTTCCTGCAGCAAGGTTAACGAGTCTACCCTCGGCAAGAAGGTTGAGAATTCTTCCGTCGGGCATTCTGTAGCCACGGATATTGGGCTTTGTGTCCCACTCCTCAACTGCCATATCGGAAAGAGCTACCTTGTCGATTTCAACGTCAAAGTGACCGCTGTTGGAAAGGAGCGCGCCGTCCTTCATAACCTCAAGATGCTCGCGGCGGATAACGTCCTTGCAGCCTGTCAAGGTCACGAAAAGATCACCGATCTTTGCCGCCTCGTCCATGGGCATAACGGAAAATCCGTCCATAGTAGCCTCAAGAGCCTTGATGGGATCGATCTCAGTAACAACAACGATAGCGCCCATACCCTTTGCGCGCATAGCCATTCCCTTTCCACACCATCCGTAGCCGGCAATAACAACAGTCTTGCCCGCGATGATGAGGTTTGTGGAATTCATAATGCCGTCAAGAGTGGACTGACCTGTTCCGTAACGGTTATCAAAAAGATGCTTGCAATCGGCATCATTAACGTCGATCATGGGATAATCAAGAAGACCTGCACGTTCACGCGCGAAAAGACGGTGAATACCTGTTGTAGTCTCCTCACAACCACCGATGAGATTCTTTGCAAGATGACGGCACTCGCCGTGAATGAGGTGAGTGAGGTCGCCGCCGTCGTCGATCATGAGATCCGGGCAAAGAGAAAGTGTGTTGATGAGGTGCTGCTTGTACTGCGCCTCGGAAACTCCGCGCCAAGCATTTACCTCAAAGCCGTCCTCAACAAGAGCAGCGGCAACGTCGTCCTGAGTGGAGAGAGGATTGCATCCTGTAACCCATACCTCAGCACCGCCAGCCTTCAAAACCTTGGCAAGATAAGCAGTCTTTGCCTCAAGGTGAATGGACATAGAGATCTTCAATCCCTTAAAAGGCTGATTTTTGATAAAATCCTCTTTGATTGTATTCAAAATAGGCATATAAGACGCCACCCAGTTGATTTTGTCATGACCGGAGGGCGCAAGACTTAAATCCTTAATATCGCTCATAATAAATCTCCTTTAAATAAAAGCATTAACAATTAATTTTATCATAAAAAACAAATTTTTTCAATATAAATTCAAAAAATAAAGGGGAAACACCTTGTGTTTCCCCAAATTTTTAATTACTGACCAATGGAATTGATTACGTTGTAGCAATAATCATCAGTGAACTTTGTACGAAGGTCAACAGCCTTACCTGTTTCAACAAGACCGTCTTTTGTTTCGTTAAGTGTAAGTGTGTAGTCAGACATGCCGATACCGTTGATTTCAGACTCAAGCTTTGTATAAGCATCCTTTTCTACCTTGCCGTTGCAAGCATCGTAAACTTCCTTTGCAGTAGCCAAAGCCTCGGCCTTTGCAGAAGCCATTCTTACTTCCTTGTAGGAATCCAATGTCTTTGCATCGAGATGTCCTTCGTTAATACCGTATTCTGCGAACAAGTGAACGATAAGAGCATCAACCTCAGCAATATCAGCATCGGTAAACTCATCTGCATTTGCGATTTCATTCATAGCTGCGTTTGCATCAGCAATGCCGGCATCAACTGTCTTGCAGTGTGCATCGAATGCATCCTTGTATTCAACGAATGCAACGTAAGCAGCATTTACACCGGTTGTGGAGTTGTTGCCCAATACGTAGTCAACCTCGTTGAACTTAAGGTTCTTAGAAGCCGCGTTAACATCCTCGATAATAAGCTCGATAATATCGATCTGGTCACCGATGAAGTATGTGATCTCAACGCCAAGAAGCTTGTTAACCTCCTTTACGAAGTGGTCAGCCTCTTCCTTAAGAGTTGCAACCATGGGCTTGAATGTCTTCTTATAAGAATCTACAGTAGCACGGTCAACCATGTTGTAGATAGCTTCGCAATAATCCTTGTTTGTGGAATCCTTAACTGTTCCGTACTTTGTATCCCAAGCCTTGATAAGCTCATCAAGCTTGTTGATCCAGATAGCTGTATCGGCGCTAAGAGTAATCTTTGTGTTCTTGTAGGACTCGATCTGAGCATTGATCCAAAGAGCAGTAACACCCTCGATGATATTGCCTTCGTCATCCTTTTCACCGTACATATCAAGAACAACGCTCATGCGCTTTTCAGCGGATTCAAGGTTTTTCTCAGCCTTGTGGAAGGCGGGATTTTCGATTTCATCAAGCTCAGCTGCAGTATAGAAGCCGTAACCTGTGAGAGCATCGTAGTAAAGACGAGCATTCTTGATAGCCTCGTGGTTATCAAGAGTGATGTGCTTGAAGTTAGAAGGAAGTGTTGCAAATTCAGCAACGAACGCGTCAACAAAAACGGGACCGAACGCATCGTGGAAGCCGTTAAGCTTTTCCTTGATGTCCTTCTTCTCGTTTACGCTGTTATCGGGATCGAATGCAAAGATACCGTCAGGGAGAGCATTGAACATATCAACTGTCTGAAGGTATGTTTTGATATCGGAAACTTCAAGACCGTTAGCCTCAATAGAAGAAATGTTAGCATAGAGCAAGTCAAGATTTGTAGCAACGGACTTAACGTCCTTCTTGTACTGCTCAACGATCTTAGTCATGTCATCCTTAGAAGCCGCACGGGAGAGCTTAAGCATAGCGCTTTCCTTGAACTCAGCAAACTTGCTGATGGCCAAGATACCCTTATCAGCATCGATAAGGTAGTTAAAGTAATCAACGTAAGTAACGCCGGTATCTTCATTTGTGAAGGAATCGAAATATTCCTTTTCAAAGCCTTCAATTGCAGCAACCATTTCGGCATAAGCGGCAGAAGCGCCTTCCCAATCGGCATTGCCAATATCAACACCGTCAAGCTTGGAAACTCCGTTCAAAAGATTCTTAAGATTATTCTGAAGAGCTTTGAGTGACTGCTCGAGAGCATTATAGCTCTGTTCAGTAGCATCCTTTGTATCTTCATAGAGCGCGTCATTGCTCTGGTCCATAACAACTGTGATGAACACGATAGCGATCATACAGAAGATAATTATAGTTGTAAAAAATGAACCGATTTTATTCTTTTTCCTTACTTTCATCAGTAAAACCTCCACTAATTAATGATGTGCAAACATGCGGAAAAATATATAAATACATGCAAAAGCTTAAAATTAAGCTAAATAGACATTTATTTAGTATATTATAGCACAAGATATTTCATTTTGCAATAGTTTATGGTAAAAATTTATACTAATATAGGAGAAAAAAGAAAAAAGGAGCACAAAGCTCCTTTTGTTTTCTCAATAAACTTAATTAAGGGGAAGCGACGAGCGCCTCCCCTTATTAATTGAGTTTAAGTAATTAAACTATTAGTTTTAAATTACTGCTGTGTTGCCTTGAAGATTTCTACAAGAACTGCGTAGTCGAACTGCTCAGCGAGAACATCGATGGGATCGTTTTCGATAGCCATCTTGTATGTGTTGCACTCGCAAGGATCTGTAGAATCATCGGGACATGTGCAAACGAGCTCAACTGCGAATGTGTAGTTAGCTGTGATTGCATCGATATCGTTGTTGTAAGATGTGAAGAAAAGTTCGTTAGCGTATGCAGCATGTGCATCAGCAACGTTCTTCTTAGCTGCCTGAACTTCATCGTAGATTCTAGCTACCTTGTACTCAGCAAGAGCCTCAGCATCAAATACTGTTTCGTCAAGGTTGTAGTAAGAAAGGATCTTTACGATTTCAGTGTCGAAGTCAGAGTTAGCAAGTACTGCATAGTCAACAGTGCCTACCTTAGCGCAAGCGTCCTTACCGTCGCAAGCTACTACCTTACCATCAGCATCCTTGTGCTCAACTGCACACTTGATAACTGCATCAGCAACTGCCTTTTCAAGAGCTTCGATAGTATCTACGAGCCACTTGTAGTCGTTGTAAAGAGCTGTAAGCTTAATAGCGGAATCCTGAACACCGATAACGTCAACAAGTTCGCCTTCGTCATCTGTGTAGTCTGTGTAACCACAGAGTGTATCCATCATGTCAGCGGGCTTAAGACCAGCAGCTGCCTTAGAAAGGTTCTGAGCAGCCATGATAGCGTCAAGAGAATCGGGTGTGATTGTGCCTTCAAGAGCAGCAACTGCTTCGATGAATGCGTCTGCAGCAGCTCTGAGATCAGCGATCTCTACTTCGTAGTCTGCTACGTAACCTTCGTATACGGAACGGTTAACGAGGTTGTAGATCTCTTCAGAGTAGTCCTCGTCTTCAACGTCTGTTACGATTGTTGTTTCCCAAGCGTCGATGAGAGCCTTAAGAGAGTTAAGGTATGTGAGTGTTTCGATGTTTGCGCCGAATTCTTCTGTGAATACGTCTTCATCGAAAGCTTCCTTAAGTGTTTCGTTAAGTGTTTCAGCAGCAGCAACGATAGCTTCTACTACTGTCCACTGAGCGTTGTAGAGAGCGAGGTCAGCCTTAGCGTTTGCATATGCTGTAGCCTTGTTCTTTTTGTCGAGAAGAAGAGTAGAGTCATCACCCTCGTAAAGACCGAGAGCGAAAGTAAGTGCATCGTTAGCAGCCTTAAGAGCTTCTTCGTGAGAAGGAGCAAGGTGAGCAACGTTCTCAGGAAGAGCGTTAACAAGTGTTACAACCTGTTCAACTGCAAGGGGCTTGAATGTCTTGTTGATTTCTGTGATTCTATCTGTAAGATCCTTTTCCTGACCTTCAGCATACAAATCAGCATCAACCTTTGCCTGAATCACGGGTACGAGAACGATGTTATCGTAGTCGTCAAGTGTTACACCGTTAGCCTCGATAGCTTCAACTGTAGCTACGAATGATTCGAGTGTTGTGGGAACGTTGTTAAGAGATGTCTTGTAGTTGTTTACGATTGTTGTCATTTCAGCAACAGATGTAGCTCTGCCAAGATCTCTTGCAGCTGCAGCCTTAAGATCAGTGAAGATTGCTGTGTAGTTTACATCAGCGTAGTTAGCATAGATTTCATCGAATTTAACGAGAACTTTCTCGCTATCATCTTCGTCGTAAATCTGTTCAGCCTTTACGAATGCATCGTAAGCATCATCAAGAGCCTGAAGCTGTGCGGGAAGAGCTACTGTAGCTTCGTTCCAGTTCTCAAGCTCAACGCCTGCATTCTTGAACTGCTCAAGAGCTGTGTTAGCGTCGATAAGACCCTGGTTAAGCTGTTCGATAGTCTTGTTAAGAGCATCGATCTTGTCTTCGTACTTTGTTACTGTTTCAAGAACTTCGTTCTTTGTTGTTGCGTCGTTGCTTGTTGCTACTACGATAGAGATTACGAGAGTAACTACTACGAGTACTGCAACCAAAGCGATTAACTTAGTGTTTTTCATTTTAGATTCTTAAACCTCCATTAATAAGAATTGCTCTGTAAGTATACACTATTTGTTCAGAAAGTGTGTGAACTATTTGTACCTAAATTATGAACTTTCTGTAAACCTTGTTGATTTTTACTATATTTCGCATAAATTTATTGGTAAAAAATACTCTCACTTACATTTTCTTCCATAATTTTGCACATTATGAACAAAATTCATACTGTTTTTTACCTCATTCAGCCCCCGAAAACTGCATTTAAGGACACAATGTATAGATCAGACCGTCATACGACCGCCAAACGGGGCATTTTCCTTCATATTTTATATATAGGCGTGCGTGTACGTGCACATATGAGGTGTTTATCACGCATACGTCCCGGATTTTGCATGGCTTTCAAACGTGATCACCGGCTGCCAAGTCAAACCGGAGGCTACGCTAACAATCCTCCTATAAAACCCGATCTTCGAAAAGTGACAAAAATCCACTTTTTAGAGCCTATATATATATTAAATGTAGGAAACCGTTCATTTTCCGACACAAAAATGCGAAAAAATCTCGGAAACTATGTCCTCATCCACCTCTCTACCGTCAATTTCAGAGAGGTTTGACATGGCAAGCTCAAGGTCAACACCGGCAATATCGGGTGAAAGACCGCAATTTAACGCCTCAAGAGCAAGCAAAACGTGCTTTTCAGCCACTCCAAGAGCCGCATCCTGGCGCGCATTTATCAAAATTGCATCGTTTTGGGTGTCGATCTCCTCGTTGATATAAAGATTTTCAATAAGTCCCTTAAGCTCCTCAACATTATATTCATTCTTTGCGGAAATCTTTACAACGTGAGTAAATTTCTTTTCGATTTCTTCAATAGAAATCATAGGATTTTCATCATTTTTATTGATTATTGCGATTTTTGTTGCATTTGTTTTCGTAGTTTCGTCCATTATACTGTAGTCTTCTGCGTCAAGGGGACGTGAGTTATCAAACACAGCCAAAATAAGCTCGGCTTCATCCATGCTTGCCTTTGCTCTTTCAACGCCAATCCTTTCAACAGTGTCCTTAGCATCCCTGATGCCCGCGGTATCGACAAGTCGAAGAGTCACTCTACCGATGCTCACAGTTTCAGAAAGCAAGTCGCGAGTTGTTCCCTCAATATCTGTTACGATGGCCGCATCATATCCAACAAGAAGATTATAAAGACTGCTCTTTCCAACGTTGGGCTTGCCACAAATAACCGTTTTAACGCCCTCCATCACAGCATGTCCCGTTTTATAGGTGGAACGAAGCTTTCTTATGTCGCAAAGAAGCTTTTGGGTTGCCTCGGTCATCTCATCACTCGTCATATCACCGAGATCCTCCTCAGGATAATCAACGCTCGCATAGACCTGGGCAACAAGCGCCGTCATTTGTTGATAGAGTCCGTCACAAGCCTTCTTTATCTTGCCGCCCATAACGGAGCGTGCAAGGTCGACCTGTTCGTCGTTCCTTGCCTCGAGTAAGGTTCCGAGCGCCTCTGCCTGTGAAAGTGCCATTTTGCCGTTTACAAATGCACGACGGGTAAATTCACCCGCCTCGGCAGGTCTTGCCCCTGCTGAAAATACGGCAGAAAGGACCTTTTGTGTGATATAGATGCCTCCGTGACAGTTGATTTCAACCGTGTCCTCACCGGTGAACGATTTCGGAGCACAAAATTTCACCAAAAGGCCGTCGTCTATCACTTTATTTTCGGATATTATATTTCCATAAACCATCATATTGGGACGAAGCTCCAAAACGCTCTTGCCCGACGCAGCCTTAAACACGCGATCGGCAATTTCAATGGCCTCGGCACCCGATATTCTGATAACAGCCACTCCACCCTTGCCAGCGGGGGACGAAAGTGCCGCTATCGTATCAAAAAAATTCATTTTATTCTCCTTTTTAAGAGTTTTTACCCGTTTATTATAGCAAAATTATAGATGCTTGTCAATGGGGTTATTCCCTGCCACGCGCGCCAAGAGCAAGCAAAAAGGGACGGCTTGCGCCGTCCCTTGAGTTAGTTAGCTATATTATTCGTAAAGCTTACCCATCTTCTGAAGTCTTTCGTACTTAGCCTTTGCATTAACTTCTGCCTTTGCAAAGAGTGCCTCAGCTCTTTCAGGGAATGCCTGAGCAAGACGAGCATAACGTGTTTCGGACTTGATGAAGTCTACGTAGCTAGCTGTGGGCTCCTTAGAGTCGAGTGTAAGAGGATTCTTACCTTCAGCCTTGAGAGCAGGGTTGTATCTGAACATCTGCCAGTAGCCTGCGTCAACTGCCTTCTTCATTTCGAGCTGGCAGTTCTGCATGCCACCCTTAACACCGTGCATTTCGCAAGGAGCATAACCGATAACGATTGAAGGACCGTTATAAGCTTCTGCCTCTGCAAGAGCCTTAAGTGTCTGGTTCATGTCAGCGCCCATAGCGATCTGTGCAACGTATACGTAGCCGTAGGACATTGCGATCTCTGCAAGATTCTTCTTGCCGATTGCCTTACCTGCTGCTGCGAACTGAGCAACCTGACCGATCTGAGATGCCTTGGAAGCCTGTCCACCCGTGTTGGAGTAAACTTCTGTGTCGAATACCATTACGTTAACGTTTTCACCGGATGCAAGAACGTGGTCAAGACCGCCGAAGCCGATATCGTATGCCCAACCGTCACCACCAAAGATCCATACGGACTTCTTGGAGAGGTATGTCTTTTCAGCAAGGATCTTGTTCTTAAGCTCGGACTCGCATGTGCAAGCTTCAAGAGCGGATACAAGAGCCTTTGTTGCCTTTTCGTTTGCCTTGCCGTCCTCAAGTGTGTTGAGGTATTCGTCAATTGCAACTGCTACTGCTTCGTCGTGGCACTCGTTCTTGAGGTCCTTAACGTAGCCGATAAGCTTATTTCTGAGTGTCTTCTGTGCGAATGCGATACCAAGACCGTGCTCAGCGTTATCCTCGAAGAGGGAGTTAGCCCAAGCAGGACCTCTGCCGCTTTCCTTATTTACTGTGTAAGGAGTTGCAGGAGCAGAACCACCCCAGATTGAAGAACAACCTGTTGCGTTGGAGATGTACATTCTTTCACCGAAGAGCTGTGTGATAAGACGAGCGTAAGATGTTTCAGCACAACCTGCGCAAGAGCCGGAGAATTCAAGCAAGGGCTGCTTGAACTGTGAACCCTTAACTGTGTTGTTGATAAGCTCGGACTTTTCGCTTACGTTAGCTACGCAGTAGTCCCAAGCTGCCTGCTGATCTGCCTGGCTTGCCTGAGAAACCATCTTAATAGCGATCTTATCTGTGCCGTCCTTAGCAGCCTTGTTGTTAACAGGACATGCCTTAACACAAAGAGTACATCCCATACAGTCAAGGGGAGATACTGCCATTGTGAACTTGTAGTTTGTCTTAAGAACGGGCTTTTCTGTATACTTTGTGGATTCGGGTGCGTTAGCAGCCTCTTCCTCTGTCAAAGCGAAGGGACGAATTGTTGCATGAGGACATACAAATGCACAGCTGTTACACTGGATGCAGTTTTCAGGAAGCCATTCAGGAACAGAAACCGCAACGCCTCTCTTCTCGTAAGCTGTAGAGCCCTGAGGGAATGTACCGTCAACGTAATCTGTGAATGCAGATACGGGAAGCTTGTCACCACCCATCTTGGAAACGGGATTAAGAATGTTGTTTACATACTTAACAAGCTCGGGTCTTGTGCCCTCAACAGAAGAATCGTTAGCAACAACGTCGATTGTCTTCCAGGAAGCAGGAACGTTTACCTTAACAAACGCGTCAGCGCCTGCATCGATAGCGGCATAGTTGAGGTCAACCATAGCCTGTCCCTTCTTGATGTAGGACTTGTATGCCATCTTCTTCATGTATTCGATAGCGTCTGCTGCAGGAAGGATGTTAGCAAGCGCGAAGAATGCGGACTGAAGAACTGTGTTCTTAACCTTGGGGTTGCCGATTCTGTTTGTTGCAATACCTGTAGCATTGATGATGTAGAAGTTAATATCGTTGTTAGCGATATAGGACTTAACTGTTGCGGGAAGGTGAGCGTCAAGCTCCTCTTCTGTCCACTGGCAGTCAAGAAGGAATGTACCGCCGGGAATTACGTCCTCAACGATTTCAAATCCCTTAAGGATATAAGAAGAGTTGTGGCAAGCAACGAAGTTTGCCTTTGTGATATAGTAAGGAGACTTGATAGCGTTGTCACCGAAACGAAGGTGAGAAATTGTTACGCCACTTGTCTTCTTGGAGTCATACTGGAAGTAAGCCTGAATGTTCTTGTCTGTGTGGTCACCAATGATCTTGATGGAGTTCTTGTTAGCACCAACTGTACCGTCACCGCCAAGACCCCAGAACTTGCAGGAGATTGTGCCCTCAGCAGCTGTGTTGGGAGCAACCTTCTCAGGAAGAGAAAGACCTGTAACGTCGTCAACGATACCGATTGTGAAGTGAGCCTTAGGAGGTTCAAGAGCAAGGTTTTCGTAAACTGCGAAGATGGATGCAGGAGTTGTATCCTTAGAACCGAGACCGTAACGGCCGCCTACAACCTTGATAGATCTGCCAACCTCGTTAAGAGCAGCAACAACGTCAAGGAAGAGAGGTTCACCAAGAGAACCGGGTTCCTTTGTTCTGTCAAGAACAGCGATCTTCTTACATGTTGCGGGAATTGCTTCAGAAAGCTTTTCAGCAACGAAGGGACGGTAAAGTCTTACCTTAACAAGACCAACCTTTTCACCCTTAGCAAGAAGGTAATCGATAACCTCTTCAGTAACGTCACAAACAGAGCCCATTGCGATGATAACTCTTTCAGCATCGGGAGCACCGTAGTAGTTGAAGAGCTTATAATCTGTGCCGAGCTTTGCGTTAACCTTGTCCATGTATTCTTCTACGATTGCAGGGAATGCATCATAGTATGTGTTGCAAGATTCTCTGTGCTGGAAGAAGATGTCGCCATTTTCTGCAGAACCGCGAAGAACAGGATGTTCAGGGTTAAGAGAACGAGCACGGAATGCAGCAAGTGCATCCTTATCAACCATTTCTTCAAGATCCTTGTAATCCCAAGCCTCGATCTTCTGGATCTCGTGAGATGTACGGAAGCCGTCGA
Source organism: Eubacteriales bacterium (assembly GCA_045643885.1). Classification (GTDB taxonomy): domain Bacteria; phylum Bacillota; class Clostridia; order Oscillospirales; family CAG-272; genus RGIG4608. The sequence continues at coordinate 104,125 of JAZRFY010000004.1, forward strand.
AGAAGTTAAGAACGGGAACTCTGCCCTTGATTGTTGCAAGGTGTGCAACTGCGCCAAGGTCCATGATTTCCTGCTGGTTTGTTTCAGCCATCATAGCAAAACCTGTCTGACGGCATGCATATACGTCAGAGTGGTCGCCGAAGATGTTAAGAGCGTGAGAAGCAACTGCACGAGCAGAAACGTGGATTACGCAAGGAAGGAGTTCACCTGCGATCTTGTACATATTGGGGATCATGAGAAGAAGACCCTG